>CAYHCQ010000143.1:0-3843 GCA_964355115.1 uncultured Prolixibacteraceae bacterium
AAAAATTTCTTTCTGTTTCCGGGATGAAGGTGATTGTCAAGGAGGTTGGCCAGGGCATGGGGCCAGGAAGTCTTACCCGGCTGATGCAACTGCCTGTGGAAGCTGTGGAATTGGCAGCTTTTGGAGGAACGAATTTCGCCCGGGTGGAACTGGCGCGTAACCAGCCATCCCGACAGGAGCTTTACGGGCAGCTTGCGCTCGTGGGGCATACAGCCGGCGAGATGCTGAATGTAATTAACGGGATTGTAAACTCAGGGAAACCCTGTTTGTGCCGCCAGATCATCATCTCCGGCGGCATCCGGTCGTTCCTTGATGGTTACTACCATACTGAGAAGAGCAGGTTGCCGGCAATATATGGGCAGGCATCCGGCTTCCTTCGGTTTGCCCGCGGCGATTATGACGAGCTGCGGCAATATGTTGTCGGACAGGTTAACGGCTTGAAATTTGCCAGGGCCTTCCTTAAGGTAAAAAACGAATCATGAGGACCAGAATACTCAAAGGATTTTCTAAACTCACAGAGGAACAGAAGCGAAACCTCATTGCACAGTACTGCAAATATCCGGATGCTGCCGAACGGGAGATGGAGAGTCTCCTGTTTTCCGATCCCGAAGAACGCAAAAATTTTCTCGAACTCAGCGAAAACACAATAAGCAGTTTTCACCTGCCTTACGGAATCGTTCCCAATGTTGTGGTCGATGGCAAAGTTCACCATGTTCCCATGGCCATCGAAGAGAGTTCGGTTGTGGCAGCCGCGTCGCATAGCGCCCGTTTCTGGGCCGACCATGGAGGATTTAAAGTAAAACAGCTGTTTACCAACAAACTGGGCCATGTCTATTTTCGCTGGTTTGGCAAATCGGCTCACCTGAACCAGCGGTGGGATCTGCTTAAACTCTACCTGCTTGAACGGCTGAAGAAGGTTACAGCAAGCATGGTACACCGGGGAGGTGGCATTCTGCGCATGGAGCTGATCGATGAAACGCACCTGATCGATAACCTTTTCAAACTGGAACTGGAGGTCGATACCGTAAATTCGATGGGTGCCAACTTTGTTAATACCTGCCTCGAGGATATGGCAGAAGGGCTGGAGGTCTTTTTCGGTGTCGACAAGGATCCGGAAGGCAAAATATGCCAGGTAGCCATGGCCATCCTGAGCAATAATACGGTTAAATGCACGGTAACCGTTGAGGCCACCTGTCCGGTTGATGCCCTGGAGCGCATAACTGAAGGGATGAAGGTGGCAGTATTTGCCGATAAAATGGTGCTGGCATACCTGATTGCCCAAAAAGATCCCTTCAGGGCAGCCACCCACAACAAGGGAATCATGAACGGGGTGGATGCCGTACTCATTGCAACAGGAAACGATTTCCGCGCAGCAGAGGCGGCTTCTCATGCATTTGCTTCCAGAAGCGGCCAGTACCGCGGACTAAGCAGTTGCGAAGTTCACGGAAATGATTTCACCATCGGGCTTACACTCCCCCTCGCCGTCGGAACAGTCGGAGGTATTACGAATCTCCATCCGCTTGCCGAGCTTTCACTTGAAATCCTTGGGAATCCCTCCGCACGCGAATTGATGGGAATCGTAGCTTCCGTTGGACTTGCCACGAATTTCTCGGCCGTACGCAGCCTTGTAACCACAGGCATTCAGAAAGGGCACATGCGGCTCCATCTCTCCAATATGCTTAACTCCCTCAATGCCGACGCGGAACAGCGCAAAGAGGCTGAGAGCCATTTCCGCGGAAAGAAAGTCAGTTACGCCGCTGTCAAGCACTTTATCAATGGGAAAAGTCATTGACCTGAGGGCCAACGGCAAACTGCTTTTAACAGGCGAATATCTTGTTCTGGCCGGGGCTAAAGCGCTGGCATTACCGCTAAAATTCGGTCAGCACCTTCGGGCTGTATCTACACCTGGGAAAGTACTTCACTGGTCATCACTTCAGCCTGCAGGGGTTTGGTTCGAATGCCAGATCGATCTGCTCACTCTGGAGTCTATCCAGGCGTCAGATAACGTTGTTGCCGCTAAACTGTCGGAACTGCTGCAGGCTGCCCGTCGGCTTAACCGGCTATTTCTGATGGAACCGCACGGTTACCGGGTGACAACCGCTGCCAACTACCCGGTGATGTGGGGGTTGGGAAGCAGTTCAACGCTCCTCAGCATGGTGGCGGAATGGGCTGCAGTTCCCGCCTTCGACCTTCTCCGCCTGGTTTCGCGCGGTTCGGGATACGACATTGCATGTGCCGGCCGAGATGGACTGCTTTTTTATCAGTTGAAGGATGCAAAACCTGAAGTCACTGATGTCGTTCCGGGAATGGCAATTCGCCGGCATGCCCTTTTCGCATGGCTTGGAAACAAGCAGGAGAGCAGCAGTGAAGTGAATAATTTCCTTGCCGGGAATAATTATACGCATGAAGATGTATTGCGGGTTTCGGAACTCTCTTCGCTTATTGCCGCGGCAGAAGCGGCGGAGGAGTTGTGCAGCCTGGTGAATGAGCATGAGAAGATCATTGGAAGGATACTCTCTCGCGATCCGTTGTCAGCCCGTTTTCCCAAATTCCCGGGTGCTGTTAAATCGCTTGGAGCCTGGGGAGGTGACTTTGGAATGTTTGTAAGTGCCCTGGATTTCCGGGAGGTGAAAATCCTGCTGGCGCAAACAGGAATCACCGATGTGTTTACCTTTGATGAAATTAAAGCAACGAATTGAACGACCATCCTTTATCGGTTTTTAAGACAGCCACCTCTCTCACAATGCGGGAGATGCCGGCCTCCGTGCGCGCAAGTTGGAGAAGTCCCTCCAATATTGCCCTTATCAAGTACTGGGGAAAAAAGGAGGGGCAGCTTCCCGCCAATCCGTCGCTCAGTATGACTCTTTCGGAGGCCTGCACCACGACGAAAGTCACAGCCCTGGAGGTAGACAGACCGGCAGTCCTGACGAAGGACGGTCCGGCAGACGCAGCCAACGGCGGCCAGGTAGCCCTCGCGAACGACGGCCCGGCAGCCGTTGTAAGCGTAAACGGGGATGTTAACCATCCGTTTCTCCCGAAGCTGAACGATTTTTTTCAATGGCTTGTCGGTGAAATCCCGGTTTTTCAGGGTTACTCTTTTTATGTTGAAACCCGCAACAGTTTTCCACACTCAACCGGCATCGCCTCTTCGGCCTCCGGCATGAGCGCCTTTACCTTGTGCATGCTCGACATTGCCTCGCAACTTTCCGGTTCCAATCTGCCGGC
Organism: uncultured Prolixibacteraceae bacterium; assembly: GCA_964355115.1. Classification (GTDB taxonomy): domain Bacteria; phylum Bacteroidota; class Bacteroidia; order Bacteroidales; family FEN-979; genus JANXZO01. The sequence goes on from CAYHCQ010000143.1 coordinate 3,226, forward strand.
TGAACGGTTCCGGCACCTGGCCTCGTTTGCTTCCCGCATGGGCTCAGGTAGCGCCTGCCGGTCGCTATTCGGAGGATTTACGGTATGGGGTGATACCGGACTGGTTCCCGGTTCTTCCGATCAATTTGCTGTTCCTGTCAACGACTTTGTGCATCCGGAAATGGCGAATCTGCATGATGCTATCCTGGTGGTTTCTTCTAAGCCTAAAAGCGTTGCAAGTTCGCTCGGCCATTCACTCATGAATGATCACCCGTTTGCTCTTTCCCGTTTCGGCCAGGCCCTTGCCAATCTTGAAAATGCGCTGTTGGCTTTGAAAACCGGGGACCTCGGGCATCTGGGGAAGATCGCAGAGAACGAAGCGCTCACGCTCCACACGCTGATCATGACTTCACGGGGTGGCGACATCCTCTTTACGCCCGGTTCAATTGAACTCATGAAGAGGATCCGGGATGCCCGGAAAAAAGGGTTGCCGGTGTTCTTTACGCTCGACGCAGGCCCCAATGTTCACCTGCTGTATCCGCATCCGGCAGCGGACCGGGTGGAGGAATTTATCCGGCAGGAGATGGCTCCCTTGTGCGAGGAGGGAAAGGTGATCTTCGACAAGCGGGGCGAAGGTCC
>CAYHCQ010000143.1:3943-7891 GCA_964355115.1 uncultured Prolixibacteraceae bacterium
TTGTTTTTTGAATCCGGGATTCCTGTGAGTTATGGACTGGGAAGTTCCGGGGCCCTGTGTGCCGCGGTTTTTGGAGGATACGGTCTGTGTCAGGTTGCTGCAGCAGATGCCGGAGCCCCTGAACTGTCAAGGCTGAGAAGCCTGTTAGGTAAAATGGAGTCATTCTTTCATGGCAGGAGTTCGGGGTTTGATCCCCTGGTCATCTACATGAATACTCCGCTTCACATCAATCGGGCTGGCGAACTTTCAGCGGCAACAATTTCTGAGAATTTCCGTGATTCAGGAGATACCCTCTTTCTTGCCGACACCGGCCAGCAAGGCAAAACCGGCGCCCTGGTGCCCGGATTTCTTGCCCGATTTGCTCCCGATGGAAGGCCTACGCCGGAGGGTTTGAGGCTCAGCGACGAGGCTGGACGATGTATCGACGGACTTCTGACCGGCAACCTCCCCCTTTTCCGTCAGTCGGTTCAGGAGCTATCCTGCCTGCAGATGGATGGTTTCCGTGCCATGATCCCCGACTCAATGATTCCACATTGGAAGGAGGGACTCGACTCCGGACTTTTTCATCTTAAATTGTGTGGCTCCGGCGGAGGAGGTTACCTTCTTGGACTAACGCAGAATATTGCAGGAACGATTGCCTATTTTTCCCCCTTCAACATCCCGGTACAGCCGGTTGATTAGAACAGTTTGCTCAGGATCTCCTTTTTTCGGTTGGTTATTGTGTAACCCTCCTTTTGCATCTCCTCAATCCCTGGAATTCCAAGGGTGAGTTTCTGGTTCATATCCTGGGCGCGACGCAGGTAGCCTGTCGCTGCCCCTGTGTCGTTGCCGGCATATAAAACGACAGCCATTCCCAGGATCGCATCAAGGTTGTTCTCATCTTGCATCAAACAAGCGCGATAATAGTCAGCAGCCTTTGCATCATCACCCTTTTCGAAAAAACAGTCTCCGGCAATCCGGTTAAGTTCCGGAACTGTAGAGTTTATTTGAAGGCCCTTAAGACAATATTCCAGCGCCTTTTCATAATTCCCCGACTGGAAACTGAGAACACCCAGGTTTAAATAGGCCTGCAGATAGGCTGGCTGGATCTCGGCGGCCTTCGAAAAATCAGCGATCGCCGCTTCTGGTTTCCCTGCATTTACATTTGATACTCCCCGGTTAAACCAGGCATTGGCATTTGAAGGATCGATCTCGATGGCCTTCGAGAAATCAGCAATGGCTCTTTCCGGCTGTCCCAGGTTGCCATAAACAATGGCACGGTTGCTGAAAACCGATTTGCATGCCGGGTCGATGGTTAGCGCCCTGTTAAAATCATCCAGTGCCTCCGTCCACCTTGCTGCCATGGTATAGGAAACGCCACGGTTTACATAGGGCAGCGCAGCTTCATCGGGATACCTCTCGATAACATCACTCCACAGGGTCTCTCCGCTGTACCAGTCCTTGCACCGGTCGTTGGTCAGGAACAGGCACATGAGGCTAAATAGAGAGAGCAGGGTGATAACGGTTGTTTGTTTACCGGGATTCTTCTTTCCCAATGAATCGGCCGCCCAGGCAAGAATAAAGAAGAAGCCGATGTAGGGTATGTAGGTATACCGGTCGGCGGAAAAAGCAATGCCAACAGCAAAGATCTGCAGAAGGAAAAAAATATTTACCAGGAAGAAAAGGGTGCCGAAAATTACAACACGGGTGCGATTCCTGAAGCGATAGATGAAATATGCTGCAACCAGTATGAGAGCCGGGTTGAGGATATAGAACATCAGTTTATATAACCCGGTGAACTGCGGATAGGGGTACCAGGCGCTCAGCGGGAATGGAGCGAAGAATTTAGCCAGGTATGCGCTGATGGAATAAAAGGCATAAAAGACCCTGTCGGTAAAACTGATGACCACATTCCCTTCCAGGAATCCTTCTGTTTTCAACCCGACACGATAAATTATATAGATGCCGATGAGCCCGAAGATGAGGGAAAGGATGAAGTAGGGTATCTTCTTCGTGATCAGGCTGATCTTCAGTGGCCGGCCGAGGTAGTAATCAATGAGAAGCAGGCTCAGCGGGAGGGTTACCGCTTCAATCTTGGAAAACAGGGCCAGGATGAAAAAGAGGTAACATAACGCCCTGTTTCGCGATTCCTCCCCGGGCTTTTGGATCTGCCGGATGTAAAACCAGATGGCAGCAAGGTAGAAAAATCCGTACATCACATCCTTGCGTTCTGAGATCCAGGCCACAGACTCTACACGCATGGGGTGTATTCCAAACAGCAGGGCTCCGAAGGCGGCATAAAGAGGGTTGATTTTCAGCATCCTGAAGATCTGAAATACCAGAGCGGTGCAAAGCAGGTGAAACAGGAGGTTTGTTACGTGATGGGGTAACGGTTTATCGCCAAAAATCTGGTGCTCAATGGCAAAGCTCAGCAAAGGCAGCGGCACATAGGCTCCGTTGACCGGCCTCGTAAACATCCTGGCGATATTGCCGCCATTCAGCTCCTGTACGACCGGATTGTTCAGCACATATTTTTCATCGTCCCAGGTGGGCATGAAACCATTCCTGAGCGAAGGTATGAAGGCAAGGAAAGTCACCAGGAGGATGACTCCGAGCAGGTATGCGGGTTTGTTACTGGGCATGGATCACAGGTTAATCGCTGCCCTGTAAATTTAGCAGAATTTTCAATTCATCCGTTAGATCCCGTTTCCTGTGTTATTGCAATTTCTTGAACAGCATATACCACGTAACAAATTTGATGTCATCGGATTTCTGCTTCATAAGTTTATCTGCTTCCGCCGATGTTTTCGGACTGGGAAGCATTACATCCTGCCCTGGGGTCCAGTTTGCCGGCATAAGTACATTGTTTTTTCCGGCTGTCTGCAAGGCAACGAGGGTCCGTTTTACCTCCTCCATATTACGTCCGACGTTCATCGGGTAGAAGAAAATCGCCTCAATTTTGTTATCCGGATCAATGATGAACACCCCCCTGACATCTTTTGTTGAACTGGAGTTAGGATGTATCATGCCATATTTTTTCGAAATCTCCAGGAATCTGTCGGAAATCAGGGGAAAACTGATTTTCACTGGCACGTTATCCTTATACTTTACTGTTTCCAAAGATTTTATCCATTCGATATGGCTTGAAACAGCATCGGTAGAAATTACCATGACTTTGGTGTTCAACTTTTCGAAGTCAGACTGTAACGCTGCAAGTTCAAGTATTTCCGAACTGCATACAGCGGTAAAATCTGCCGGATGGCTGAATAAAATGGTCCATTTTGAATTGTTGTTGCCCGGGAAAATAATCGTACCCGTGGTTGATTCAGCAGTAAATGCCGGGGCATCCTCTCCGATCAGAGGTATCCTGCTCTCGTGAGAAACCTGTGAAAAACTTGCCTGGATCCCCAGGAATAGCAGTGTTGATAGAATAATTATTTTGTTCATTGTTAAATTAATTTAGATTTAATAAAGCAAAGATACAACATATATTTTATATTGATGTCATGACCATTAAAAAATTTCAAATTATCACCTGGTAATGAAATCCAGGTAGTTTACTTAATGAATGACCTTGCAGGAGGAGTTAGTACGCTCTTTTAAATCTGTAAAAGGCAGTCGGGATTCTTCCCGCAATGTTCCCACGCCAGCCGGAGGATGAAATTGCCAGGTATGTTTGCCGGCTCAATTCATCGCCATTTTTACGATTATGTTTTATTTTGCTGACAAATCTCAAGTTGTTCCTCTAACTGATCAATTTGAATTTTCAATCGCTCAATAGTATCAACATACCCGAGCAAGCGAAAACCAAGATATTTCATATCTTTAAGCATATAAATTATTATATTTATGTAAATTATATTTTAAAGCATATAAATTTGTATATTTGCATCTTATTATATCTAAATGCATATAATGAAACGTCTGGCAGAATTTGTTAAAGAACGCAGGAAGGAAGTTCATCTTACC
>CAYHCQ010000144.1:0-5074 GCA_964355115.1 uncultured Prolixibacteraceae bacterium
CTAAGCTCCCGTGAGTAGGGCTATATTAGCACAATTCTATTTTCTTAAAAACTCCTCAATTTTCCTCTCGATTTGAGCAGAGTCACTTGGTCTAAACCAATTGATACTTTTGTCCCGGAGGGAGAAAACTGAGCGACATCATCGATTTGAATCCACGGCTGTTGAAGTAGGCAACGGAATACTGTTCAAAGGGCTTCTGGTACTCCAGCTTGTCGAACATGGCCCAGACAAGGACATTTCCGATCTGCTGGTTCTCCTTCGGATTCTTCCAGCTGGTGAGGGTGACAGGAGCCGAGCAGGAGGTGACAATAAATGCTATCAGGAGAGCATGCAAACCTGACAATAGGATTGATCTTTTCATGGGATTGAATTTGGGTTTAACGAAATTTACTTAATCAAAGATATGATATTCCGGGGAACCTGTAAAATGTTTTTTCCTCTTTACTCTTCCTTGCTCGGAATACCCTCCCCCAGAAACTTCATTATCATATCGGTTGCACCGCGATTGGCATCGACGTAATTTTTGCATATCGCCGAGCTGCGGTTGTACTTTTCAGGATTAGAGAGCAACTCCTTCACACCGGAAGAAAGCGCCTCTGCTGTATCAACGCAGAAGACGCCGCCCTCAGCCACCAGATCGGTGGCTTCTTTAAACTTGTGGTACCGGGGACCGAAAAACACCGGCACGCCAAAGGTGATCGGTTCCTGGATGTTGTGTATGCTTACCCCGAAACCGCCACCGATAAAGGCCAGGGTAGCATACTGGTAGAGCTGTGCGAGAATGCCCACCGAATCGATGATGAGGATGGCGGCACTCTCCGCGTTTACTTCATTGAACTGTGAGTAGAGAAGGAACGGCTGGTTTAGCCGGCTGGTGATGGAGGCAATCCGGCCGGGACCGGTATCGTGCGGCGCCAGGATGAATTTCAGGTTGAACACGTTGCCGGCCATCAGCGGAAACAGGAGGGCCTCATCCTCCTGCCAGGTGCTGCCTCCGATAAAAACCTTGTGTCCGTTGCAAAATTTTTCGATCAGCGGGAATGGCTGCTTTTTCCGGGCGATCTCATAGACCCGGTCGAACCGTGTATCGCCGGTGAGTGTCACATTTTCGTGCCCGATCGACTTAAGCAACCTTTCCGATTCGTCATTCTGCACAAAGAACCAGCTCACGTTTTCGAGCTGCCTGCGAAACCACCCCCCGTATACCTTGAAGAAATGCTGACCGGGACGGAAGAGCGCCGAGGCAAAGTAGACAGGGATCTCCTCTTTTTTCAGGGCATCCAGAAAATTAAACCAGAAGTCGTATTTGATAAACATCGCAAACCCTGGCTTTACCAGTGCAATCCATCTGCGTGCATTATCCGCAGTATCGAGCGGAATATAAAGAACCCGGTCTGCCCCGGGGTAATTTTTTCTTACCTCATATCCCGAGGGTGAGAAAAAGGTCAACAGGATGAAGTGGCCGGGGTTTGTTGCACGATAAGCCTCGATGATGGGACGCCCCTGCTCGAATTCGCCAAGAGAGGAGGCGTGAAACCAAACCCGCGGCCGGCTGTTGTCAACTCCCTGCATGGCTTTTTCCAGTCCGGTTTGCCAATCTTTGCGACCATCCACCCACAACCGGGCTTTATGATTGCGGAGCGCGGCGATCTTCAGCGCCATCCCGTAAAGAAAAATCAATGCAGAGTAGAGATGTCGCATGAAGGTTAATAGAGGTAGTACTCCTTGGGTGTGCGGCGGTAAAGAGGTATCATCCACTTCACCTTCACACTGTAATACTGGCTGCTGTATTTTTTTGTATCCTGTGCACGGTCATCGAAATCAAAATCGCGCAAACTTTTCGTCCAGGCCTGCATGAACTGAAAGCCTATATAAAAGTTCAGCAGGCGGGTGTTACTCAGGTAGGTATAACCAAGTGTCCCTTCAAAGACAATACCGCCATTGAGCTTGTCGTACCCCTTTTTATAATCGCCAAGCAACTGGGGGGCTGTGTTGCCCGCATTGTGAATGCGGATCTTATTCTCCATATAACCACCGCCGGCTGTGATCGTGAGTCCGCAGTTCGGATTGGGTGCAAAAACCGGGATGATCTTGCCGAACTTCGCCAGAAAAGTGTATCCTCGCTCATAATATACCAGGTCGGCGTACATCCCGTTGGCATCTATGAGGAACCCATTGCTGGTGGAGATGCTCTTCAAAAGAGAGTCGCTGTTTTTAACCGATTGACCAAACAGGTAGTTCCCCTCAACCCCAAACAGCCAGTTTCCTGCTGTTTTCAGCATAAAGCCACCACCGATGCTGGAGTTGCTCCCGAACCGTTCGGCCATGTCGCCTCCGGGCCACATGTAGGAATAGGTGGCATAGATGATGGGTGTAAAAATAGATGAATCCTGTATGCTTACCTGGGAAAGGGAAGCTGAAGAAAGGCCCAGAAGAGCAGTAATTGCAAGGAGTAATTTTCGGAACATAGCAAATCTTTTATCCATTTATCAGAACCGGAATACCGCTCCCAGCGAGGGATTCAGTGTGGATATGACCTTTTTGATAGCGTATTCGGCCGGGGCCGAGTAAATGGGTACATATCCGATAACTATTCCTGTATCCGGATCAATGACCTCGTCGTAACCCAGGAGCTGTTGTCCATAGGTTTTTGTTTTGGATGGCCATCCGGCAAGGTAACCGATATTGAACTTTAACGCGAAATGGTTCGACCATGAGCCGGTACCAAGCGGGTATTTAAAGGGGCCGTCGGGGATAACATGTTCTGCTGATGCCTGTAAAGCGTTGTGCTGGAAGGTGTATTGAAGGGAGATCCCGAGGGCTCCCTTTCCCTTCCAGTCGAAGGTAAACTGCATCAGCCAGCCGCCTGAGGCGTAACCCGATTTGCTGTTGTTGCTGTCGGCGTTTGCGTAATTACCCAGAACCATCGAATACCCGGCATTGAATTCAAGACCCAGATTGCGGCTTTTAGCAGGCGCTGTCTGAACCGGGGCTGCCTCCTGCTGCGACATTGCCATACCTGAAAAGAAAAGCAGGAGTGAAAGAAGGGTAACACGTTTCATATGGCAGGGTTAAGAATAGCGTGTACAAAAATAGTGGAATTCCCGACAACCATGAGCTTTACCGCCGAAATTACCGTTTGTTTTTTGGCAAGTCTTTTATACCTTTGCGGTGAGATTACTCGCCCACGTCCGTTGTCAATCTTTATTTCAAAATTCGCAGTTCGTTGTTCAATATTCGATATTCAATCTACAACCCATGAAAAAAACCTTCCTTGCATTCTCTCTCGTACTTCTGCTTGCGGGCTTTGCCCAGCAGGCTTTATCCTGCACCAACTTCATCATCACAAAAGGGGCTTCCACCGACGGTTCGGTGATGATCACCTACTCGGCCGACTCGCACACACTTTACGGTGAATTGTATTTCTGGCCTGCCCACGACTGGGCTCCCGGCACCATGGTGGATGTTACCGAATGGGATACCGGTAAAAAACTCGGTCAGATCCCTCAGATAAAACACACCTACCAGGTTGTCGGCAACATGAATGAACACCAGCTTGCCATCGGAGAAACCACCTTCGGAGGACGGGAGGAGCTGGGCAGCCAGCCGGGTGCCATTGTCGACTACGGAAGCCTGATCTACATCACCCTTCAACGTGCTAAAAATGCCCGTGAGGCTATTAAAACCTTCGGAGAACTTGTTGCTCAATTTGGTTATGCCAGCAGCGGCGAATCCTTCTCCATCTCCGATGCCAACGAAGCCTGGATCCTTGAGATGATCGGCAAAGGGAAAGAGGAGAAGGGAGCCGTGTGGGTTGCCATGCGTATCCCCGACGGGTACATCAGCGGCCATGCCAACCATCCCCGAATCACGCAGTTCCCCTTTAACGATCCCGAAAATTGTATCTATTCGCCGGATGTAATCACCTTCGCCCGCAAAATGAATTGGTTCAACGGCGACGACAAGGAGTTCAGTTTCTCTGACACCTACGCACCGCTCGATTTCAGCGGAGCACGTGCCTGCGAAGCCCGTGTATGGGCCATGTTCAACAGGGTGAACTCCCAGATGGGACAGTACCAGGATTACGCCATGGGTCACATCATCAAAGGAAAGTACGACTACCCCACCAACCGGATGCCACTCTGGGTGAAACCCGATAAGAAGGTGAGCGCACACGACGTCATGAACCTCATGCGCGACCATTATGAAGGAACTAAAATGGACATGAACAACGACATCGGCGCCGGCCCGTTTGCCTGCCCCTACCGCTGGCGCCCAATGTCGTTCAAGGTCGACAGTGTTGGCTACGTTCATGAACGCGCAACTTCCACCCAGCAAACAGGCTTTGTGTTTGTTGCCCAGTCGCGCAACTGGCTGCCCGATCCCATTGGAGGTATTTTATGGTTCGGTGTTGACGATACCTACACCATGTGTTACTCCCCGATGTACTGCGGTATGACCAGTGTGCCCGAAGCCTTTAAAGTGGGTAACGGCGACCTCCTTACCTTCTCCCCCACATCGGCTTTCTGGGCCTTCAGCATGGTTTCGAACTGGGCCTATACCAGGTACAGCTACATGATCAAGGACATACAGCCGGTTCAGCAGGATCTCGAAAACAAGTATATTGCACAAACAACCGGTGAAGTCGATAAAAATGCCTCTGAACTCTATAAAAAAGACAAGGCCGCTGCTATAAAATATCTGACAGATTATTCGGTAACGACCGGACAGGCCACTGTGAAACGCTGGCAGGATCTTTACCTATACCTCCTTGTGAAGTACATCGATGGCAACATCAAGAAGGAAAAAGACGGCAAGTTCGAAACGAATGGCACCGGGCAGCCGGTAATGCCTTCGCAGCCCGGTTACCCGCAATGGTGGCAGAAGGAGATCGTGAAACAGCATGGCGAGGTCATCAAACAGGTAGGCCCGTCGAACCACTAATTAAGCGTTACTACTATGGAAGAGCAAAATACAACTTCCCGAAAATTCAAGGTTTACCTGGCCATCCTGGCCCTCCTGCTCCTGGTGGTGATCTTCTGGCTCTTCATCCAACGGTCGCAACTGCTGAAAC
>CAYHCQ010000144.1:5174-7841 GCA_964355115.1 uncultured Prolixibacteraceae bacterium
CTGCTCCTGGTGGTGATCTTCTGGCTCTTCATCCAACGGTCGCAACTGCTGAAACTGGTTAATGAAAAAGAGGTGGAGAAGACTGAGATGCAGCACGAACTCGACTCGCTGATGGGAGAGCACAACAAGATCAAGAGCTCCTATGGTGCACTTTCCGACTCACTTTCCGCCAAAGACAGCATCATTCAGCGTAATGCAGAGGAGATCAAAAAACTGCTCGATACCGAATGGGAATACAATAAGATCCGGAAGAAATTCGCTATGCTTCAGAAGGTCGCCCAGGGCTATGTGCACCAGATGGATTCGCTGTATACCGTGAACCGCGAGCTGACTGCCGAAAATGAGAAGATAAGGCAAGAGGTGAAGACCGAACAGGGACGAAACCAGAACCTGATGAAGGACAAGGAGGAGCTGAAACAGAAGATGGATCAGGCAGCCTACATCAAGGCTTACGACGTTACGGCCACTCCCTATAAACTGAAATCAGGCGGCAACAAAGAACAGGTCACCGACAAGGCCAGCCGTACCGACCGCCTGCGTGTTTGCTTCACCCTCGGCGAAAATCCGCTGGTACCGGCCGGCAAAAGGATCATCTACATCCGCATCCAGCGTCCGGATGGCGTGGTAGTTATCAAAAGCAAGTACGATACCTTCGTGTTCAACGGACAAACTCTTCCCTACTCTCTGCGCGAAGACATCACCTACCAGGGCAAGGCGATGAATATATGCGTTAACTGGAACAAGAAAGACACCGACAAGCCCGCCATGAAAGGTAAATATGTGGTCAGCGTGTTCGCCGACGATAAAGCGATCGGTGAAGGATCATTCGAATTAAAATAGTATGAAAATAGGAATCCTTACAGCCGGTGGTGACTGCCCCGGTATCAACGCCGCCATTCGCGGGGTTGGGAAGACAGCCATTCTCGAATACGGAATGGAGGTGATCGGGATCTCATCGGGATTCCTTGGCCTCATCAACCAGGAGTATACAAAGCTGGAAGAGAGCCAGCTTTCAGGGATTCTCACGCTGGGCGGCACGATCCTTGGCACCTCCCGCGAAAACCCGTTCAAAAAGAGCAGCAATTTCAACGCCATCGACAAGCCTAAGTTGATCAAAAAGCATTACAAGGAGCTGGGACTCGACGCCCTCGTCTGCATCGGCGGCAACGGCACACAGCGAACGGCGGCAAACCTGGCTGAGGAGGGACTCAACGTGATCGGCATCCCGAAAACCATCGACAACGACGTTTACGGCACCGACGTCACCTTTGGTTTTGATTCGGCGCTCTGGATCGCCACCGAAGCGATAGACCGTCTCCACTCCACCGCCAACAGCCACAAACGCATCATGGTGATCGAGGTGATGGGACACCATGCAGGCTGGCTTGCACTCTATTCGGGAATGGCCAGCGGGGGCGATGTTATCCTTATCCCCGAAGTGAAATTCGATGTGAATTACGTGGCCAAGTATCTGAAGAAGAGGGCCATCAACAAAAAGCCCTACTCCATCGTCGTGGTGGCCGAAGGGATAGAGAGTCCGAAAGGCGAGTCTGCTGCCCGTTACATCGGCCGCAGCATTCTTGAGCTCACCGGCCTCGAAACAAGGGAGACCATACTTGGCTATATCCAGCGCGGAGGCAGCCCTTCGCCGATGGACCGTGTATTGGCAACCCGCTACGGTGCCTACGCCGTGGAGCTGATCGCCCGGAAAAAATTCGGAGAGATGGTTTCGCTTAAGGGTAATACTGTCACTTCGGTGCCACTCGCCGAGGTGGGCGGAAAACTACGATTGGTCCCCATGGACCATTCGCTCATCGAGAAGGCACGCAAGATGGATGTCTGCTTTGGTACAGAAGCCTGCTGACCGCAATCTGCAGATGTTTTCCGGAATCTGCTAATCTGAGAATTTAATATCCTTGATATTCAGCTGGAGGTTAATCGAACCGTTCCACTCATTCTCCTCAACCTGATAGCAGAGGTTGAAAGGGATCCCTTTTTCGATGAGCGTATAATGTTCACCCTGCTGGAAAGCGATGGCGGAGAATGGTCCACCGGCAACTTCGGGGTGCACGACGCTTAATTTCAGATGGTTTTTCCCCACAATGCGCGAACCTCCGGCATCCACCAGTCCGCGGGTTAAAAAAAGCGGAGCCATGTTGCCAGGTCCGAAGGGGGCAAACTGCTTCAGCACACCGTAAAATTTGCTGTTGATGGCGCTCAGCGGTAATTCCAGATCAATATCCACAATGGGAACAAGCTCAGCCCCCTGCAGTTTTTCGGTCACCGTATATTCAAAGTGTGCAGCAAAGGCATGCAGCATTTCCGGTTTGAGCGATAGCCCCGCAGCAAACTTATGTCCGCCGAAGTGCTCCAGCAGACCACTGCAGGCATCCACCGCTTCGTAGATGTCGAAATCTTTCACCGAGCGGGCCGATCCCGTAATGAGTCCGTTGCTCAGCGTAAGCACGATGGTGGGACGGTAAAATGTTTCAGTAAGTCGTGAGGCTACAATCCCGATCACCCCCTTGTGCCAGTCTGGGTGATAGATCACGGTCGATTTCGCGTTCCTCAGCTTTTCATCGCCCTTGATCATCTCGATGGCCTGCATTGTGGCCAGTGCATCGAGGTTCTTTCTTTCGGTGTTGTAGTTGTTGATCTGGTCGCCCA
>CAYHCQ010000145.1:0-7841 GCA_964355115.1 uncultured Prolixibacteraceae bacterium
GGTGGTGTTTGGCGGCCTGGCAGCGCGAGGGAAACTCCCGGTTACAGCCGCTGTCTTTTCCAGAGGTACCGGGGAGATGACAGATAAAACAAGGCTCGGATTCATTCTTCCGGGTGAGATCGGTATTCCCCAGGATGCGCTTGCAATAATAGATTCCATTGCGCTGAAGGGCATCGAGGCCCGCGCCTATCCGGGCTGCCAGGTGCTTTTTGCCAAGGAGGGCAGGGTGTTTTATTCCAGGGCCTTTGGAAATCCAAGGTATGAAGACACTATTCCTGTAACCCCTGATGAGATTTACGACCTTGCCTCGGTTACAAAGACAGCGGCCACAACCGTTGCCATTATGAAACTTTGGGATGAACATAAGCTCAACCTCGACGACAGTCTGGGCAAATTCCTGCCCACCCTCAGAGGCAGTAACAAGTCCGGCCTCAGCATCCGTAATGTGATGGCCCATCAGGCAGGACTGCAGCCATGGATACCCTTTTACAAGAGGACTTTGAAAAACGGCAAGCCGGATCCCGAAATTTACCAGTCTGTTCAATCGGATAACTACCCTGTTCGCGTGGCCGAATTCTTGTTTATCCGCCAGGGGTTTTCAGATACAATCTTCCGGGAGATCATCAATTCTCCGCTGCGTTCCGAAATGGATTATAAATACAGTGATCTTGGATTTTACCTTCTTCGACTGGTCGTGGAGAACATCACAAATATCCCGTTTGCGACCTACCTCGACGACAATTTTTACAGACCCATGGGTCTTCAGACTATGGGATTCAATCCACGCCACCGGTTTGACCTTCAGCGGCTGATGCCGACCGAATTTGATACTTCCTTCCGAAAACAACTTATCCGCGGAGATGTGCATGACCCTGGCGCAGCGATGCTGGGAGGAGTTTCGGGCCATGCCGGTCTCTTTTCCAATTCACAGGATCTGGCGGCAATATTCCAGATGCTCTTACAAGGCGGGGAATACGGAGGGAAACGTTACCTCTCGGAACAGGCAGTAAAAGAGTTCACGCGCGCACAATTCTCCTCAACCGGCAACCGGCGCGGACTTGGTTTTGACAAACCACTTGCCAACTACTCCACCGAGGGTCCATCCTGCAAGGGAACCTCCGCCGGGAGTTTCGGCCATTCCGGGTTCACCGGGACCTATGTTTGGGCTGATCCCGAAAACCAGCTTGTTTACGTCTTCCTCTCAAACCGGGTTTATCCGTCGGCCGCCAATGCGAATCTTACCGGAATGAACATCCGCACCTCCATTCACCAGGCGATGTACGACCTCCTTGAAAAATATCACGTCAAATAATTATCTTTGCCGAAGATTCATTCATTTAGAGATGCATCACAATGCGCCTCTACATACATCATCCACCAAAATATTAAACCCATGAACAAAACCCTTAAAACCATACTTATCTGGTCCTTCGCCTTCGTATTTACTGCGGCATTGGCCATCTACCAGCGCATGACAGGCCCCACCTACCCCGTGCGCGGACAGGTTGAGATTGCAGGCCAAACGATAAAATACCGACTCATCCGAACATATGACGGAGCGGATGATGCCCAGGTAAAGATCGTTGCACCCGACACTGCCGTCAAAGGTGAAATCACCCTGAGAAGGTTTAAAAGTTATGATACATGGACCACGGCTCCGCTCAGGCGCAGCGGCGACACCCTCATCGGTTACCTGCCACACCAGGCTGCCGCCGGCAAAGTGATGTACCAGGTGACACTGATCCAGGGTGCGAACCGCTACCTGCTGAACGAGCGTCCAGCCATATTGAGATATAAGGGGTTTGTTCCCGGTTATGTTCTGACCCCGCATATCTTTTTCATTTTTCTCGCCATGGTGTTTTCCACCCTTACCGGACTTGTGATTCTGTTCAGAATGAAACATGCATACATATATGCATGGATCACCTTCATCACACTTGCGCTGGGAGGAATGATACTCGGACCGATTGTTCAGAAATTCTCTTTCGGAGAGTACTGGACCGGGTGGCCATTCGGATACGACCTTACCGACAATAAATCACTGATCGCCTTTATTTTCTGGACCATTGCCGTAATCGTGATGACCATCAGACGCGAAAACAGATTGTGGCCGCTTATTGCCTCCGTTGTGCTTCTTGTCATCTTCCTGATTCCGCACAGCATGCTGGGAAGTGAGATTGATTTTACGAAGGAGAACAAGATCGAAGGCTCCAAATAGCCTGAGTTAAGAGTTAAAAGTTAAGAGGGAAGAGTTTAAAAAAGAAGGTTTTTAATGGTAGTGACAATCCTGATTATAGCTGTAACCGTTGGTGTTTCGCTGCTGGCGATGAACAATGAGGAGGTGTTTGTCAAGCTCCGGTTTAACGCGTACGATGCAAGGCACAGCAACCACTGGTACCGGTTTCTCACCTACGGGTTTGTTCATGCGGGCTACATTCACCTGCTCATCAACATGTTCGTCCTTTACTCGTTCGGAGCGATTGTTGAGATGTATTTCAAGGTGTATTTCCCGGGCAAAGCAAGTTTTTATTACATTTTACTTTACCTCGGCGGTATAATCCTTTCGGTAGTACCCTCATTCGGCAAACACAAAAACGATGTATTTTACAACGCGGTGGGGGCTTCCGGGGCTGTAGCTGCAGTGGTTTTTTCGAGTATCATCCTCTATCCCACGGGCAGAATCTTCCTTTTTTTTATTCCTGTCGGAATCCCTTCGCCAATCTTCGGCGTTCTTTACCTTGCCTATGAGTACTACTCAAGCCGCAATGCGAAAGATAATATCGGTCATGACGCCCATCTCTGGGGCGCTATTTTCGGGCTGGTGTTTACCATTGCCCTGAAACCCGAACTGGCCATAATGTTTCTCAGACAGACCGGGATTATCCCCTAGAACGGAGGTTTCTAACTTTCTTTATGACGTATATTGATTCGTGCATCGACAGCTACCACCCTGCTTTCTGAACCCAGCAACGGATTGAAGTCCAGTTCTGTTATCTCCGGGGCAATCGCAAGGAGAGCGGATAGACGGATCATGACATCCGTGAAATGCTCCTCATTCACACCTTTCTGACCACGCACGCCCTGAATGATCTTATAACTCTTCAACCGACGGATCATGGAGAGAGCCTCCTCCCTGCAAAGCGGTGACAACCCGGCTGATACATCTTTGAGTACTTCGATAAAGATCCCTCCCAGACCGCACAAGATTATATGTCCGAATTTGGGTTCAAGCTTTGCCCCGACAAACAGTTCGATACCCGACAGCATCGGCTGAATGAGGATGGCTGTTGTATCCCTGATAGAGATCATTCGTTCAAATTCGGCAGCTACGGCATCTTCAGTTTTCACATTCAGTACCACCCCGCCCACATCCGATTTGTGAACCGGTCCGACAACCTTCATCACCACCGGGAAACCAAGCGTGGCAGCGGCAATTCGTGCATCTTCAACGGAGGTAACCACGGCTTCTCCCGCTCTTGGTATTCCACAGGCATCCATAAGTCCCTGGATCCCGGCAGGAGCCAGGTAGCCGTCTTCCGCACCATCAATAATTGAACGGATCTTTACAATATCCACGAAGGGAAGATCCGGGCTGAAAGGAGCGGGTGGTAAAGTATGGTATATCCGGGAGATAGCATTCCCGAATACAACCTCATCGGAGAAGAATACATTGCCCCTGGACACAAAGGCAGCTACCTCGTCACGCGCTGTGAGCCCTGAGGGAAGAATGGGGAAGATCGGTTTCCCGGCCTTTTTCATCCGGTCGGAAAGCAGGTCATACACGTCAAAAATGGGGCTCAGTCCCGGCGTTCCGAAGATCACAGCCATCCCGTCGATACCGGAAAACTTCTGATCGCAATAGTCGATAATGGTTCCCAACTGGGTCGCCGTACCTGTGGCGAGGAAATCGATGGGGTTGGCTACCGAGGAACCCGGAAAAAGTTGACCAAGGAGTTCCGCTGCGTCAGGCCCTTCGATGTGGGGAATATTCATCCCCCCGTTCGAAAGGGCATCGGTAAGCATAACTGCAGGCCCCCCGGCGTGGGTGATAATGGCAATATTTTTCCCCTTCAGTTCAGGCAGAGTAAAGGCACAGGCAACACTGATCAGCTCCTCGCGGCCGTAACAGCGAACAATGCCTGCTTTGCGGAACAGGGCGTCTACCGCAACATCGGGACTAGCCAGAGCCCCGGTATGCGATGAGGCAGCGCGGCTTCCTGCCTCGGATGAACCAGCCTTGATGGCTGCAATGCGACACCCCTTGCGGATAAGGGATGCAGCGTGTTTCAGCAACATCTGAGGTTTGGAAACCGTTTCAATATAGAGCAATTTAATACGTGAACTTTTGACAGGATCAAAACTCTCATCAAGGTAGGCAAGAATCTCTTCAACACCCAACTGGGCACTGTTTCCCACAGAGAACACGCTCGAGAAGGTAAGTCCTTTCGGGATACCGGCCTCCATGATGAAGCAGGCGGTTGCGCCGGAACCCGAGATAAAGTCACATCCTTTGGGTTCAAGTTTCGGAATGGGTTTTGTAAAGACGCCATGATAATCAGTCGTAAGCATTCCCACACAGTTGGGGCCAATGAGCGAGCCACCAACCCGGTTAATTGTATCGACCATTTGCATCTCAAGCAGTTTACCCTCATGGCTCTCTTCACTGAACCCCGCAGAGAGCACGATAAAAGCCCGGGTGTTTTTTTCTGCTGCGAGCATCTCAATTGTGCAGGGAACATATTTAGCGGCAATGGCGAGGATGGCGAGATCGACTTGAGGCAATTCGGCAGGGTCATTATAACTGGTGATGCCCTGAACCTCTGCCTCCCTGAGGTTACTTACATAGAGAGAACCCTTAAATCCGCCTTCAATAAGATTTTTCAAAACCGCCCCGCCAGGCTTCTGGACATCGTTGGACCCCCCGATGACAACAATGCTTTTGGGGTGCAGCAGCGCTTCGTGTATCATAGTAGAATTTTTTCGCTAAAATATTAAAAAGAAAAGATAAAATTTACCTTATTTTTGTCATGAATCAACAAACCCGATACACATGGAAATCATTCCTGCTGAAACCAGCCAAGACCCCCGGCGGATTGCCGAACAGTCTCCCATCCTCGTTGCCCATCAGCCCGAATTTCTCCCCTACCTCGGCAATGTGGCCAAAGCGGCCATGGGTGATGTGTATGTGCTGCTCGACACGGTTCAGTTTGAGAAACAACACTGGCAGAGCCGCAACAGGATCCGCGTGAACAGTCCTGACGGATGGCAGTGGCTTATTATCCAGCTCAAGGCGGTAGGCAACCACATGATGAATACGAACGAGGTGATCCTTGACGGAGATTTCTGGAAGAAGAAACATTTGAAGGCGGTCCAGATGGCCTATTCAAAGGCGCCGTATTTCAAACCTGTTTTTGAAGAGGTCTCAGAGGTTTACAACAGGAATCATGTTTACCTGGTCGAGTTTCTGGTCGACCTGATCAAATATGCCTTCCTGAAGTTCGATATTCACACCCCGGTTTACCTCTCCTCTGAACTGGCATCCAAAGGCTATGACCTTGAAGGCAAGAAATCGGAACACCTGGCAAAGATCAGCTCCTGTTTTGCTGCAAAAACCTTCCTGTTCGGCCGCGATGGAGCAACTTATGTCGATCGTGACCTCTTTGCAACTGAGGGGATTGTACCTGTTTTCCAGGATTTCCACCATCCAGAGTACAGCCAGATACATTCCGGTCCTTTTCAGCCCTACATGTCGTTCATCGACCTGTTGTTCAACCATGAGCCGGAGGCGAAGAATATTCTCGGGAGTTGTGGGTATGAGAAGTGATCAAGTGAACGAGTGAACAAGCGGACAAGCGGACAAGCGGACAAAAGAGGTAGGAGAATTTAGAAGAAATGTACAAACGGCACGAACGGGGCCGTTTCTTTTTTGTACGCTTCAAAGTCGGGCCGGCCTTCGTACTTCTTTTCAAGCATGGGAACGCCTGAAACATAACGCAAAAGCAAGGTGATGATCACAGGACTGATGAGGGTATACCAGCCCAGTGGCAGTGAAACAGCATAAAAACCGAATCCCCACCACACCAGCGCTTCTCCGAAATAGTTGGGATGACGGGTAAGTGCCCACAGTCCTGTGGTGATGATCTTGCCCTGATTTGCAGGATCCTTTTTAAACTGGGAAAGTTGCAGATCGCCGGTGGATTCGAAAAAGATCCCTATTCCGAAAATTGTAAGGCCCAGGGTATCCCAGATACCAAGCGGTTGTGATGATTCGTAATTTATCAGCCATACGGGACTGGAGACAATCAGCATAAAGGCACCCTGCAACATGAAGATCTGCAGGTAACTTCTTACTATAAAAAAATTCCAGGTATCCCGCCAGGCTTTGTATCTGAAATCCTCGCCCTTGCCTTTGTTCCTTAAATAAATATGGGTGGAAAGCCGAATTCCCCAAATTGACACAAGAAGTGTGACAATCATTTTCCGGAGGTCGTACATGTCGCCCGACTGAATTAAGGAATAGACGGCCACAACGATAAATCCCAATCCCCAGAAGACATCCACAATGGAGTTGTCCTTTTTTATCTGGGCAATGATGAATATGCTGGTCATGTAGAGAAAAATAACCAGGGAGATATCAGCAATTATTGCGGTTGACATCAAGGGATAAGAGTTAAGTTAAGAATTAAGAGTGAAGGGTGAAGAGTTAGTAAAATTTCCACCACGGCTCCTCGTCACCACGGGTGCTATTCCATCATCACAGATACGCATACGACTCCCGGTCCTGTATTTGCAACAATTGCCGGTGAGGCATGATCGATGAAGGCAGGCTTCTTCCCTGTGATTTTCTCCAGTTCTTCAGCATACCAGTTGGCAGAAGCAGAATTATTGGCATGGGTAATGGCATACTCCCATACTTTTCCATCTCGGATAATCCGGGAAACATTTTTCACCAGTTTTTTCATACATCCCTTTTCCGAGAAGGATTTATCCAGTAAAACAGATTTTCCTTCGCTATTAAGGGAAATGATCGGTTTAAGATCAAGCGAGCGGGCAATAAAACTCTTCATTGCGCTGACGCGGCCTGAGCGGACAATGTATTTCAGGGTTGTCACGCTGACCTGGATATGCGATTTGGCAATCCATTCATCCATCCTTTTCATGACATCATCGTGGCTGGCTCCGAGTTCGATCGCCCTTGCAGCACGCAGGACGATCAATCCCAATCCGCCCGTAAGTGTTTTGGAGTTGACAACATTGATTTTCCTGCCTGTACGCTTGATTACATCCTGTGAGCCTTTATCACTGCTCGAAAAAGTACCGCTCATCCCCTGAGTCAGGTGAATGGCCAGAACGGAATCGTAGTGAGTGGCAAGGTATTCGTATTTATTCTGAAAATCCTTGGATGCAGGCTGCGCGGATGAGGGATTCACATCGGATTTCTCCAGGATACTATAGAACTGCGGCGGATTGATTGTAAGCCGGTCGAGGAAATAGGTCTCACCGAAATGTACACTCAGTGGTTGTACATGGATCTGATACTGATCGATAATCTCTTTGGGCAGGTCGCATGCAGAGTCGGTGAGAAGGGCAATTCCCGATTTCCTGTTGTGCTGGATCTCGTTCTGCATCACCATGTCGTCCACCTTCTGATAAGTGATACTGCCGAATTGCTGCAACTGTGAGAAGACTTCGGCCGGGAAATCGGTATGTATGTGAATACGGACCTTTTGCGGGGTGCCGGCAGCAACAAGGGAGTCGCCGCAATGCTGAATAAAATTCCGCATCTTGTGCTTATCCAGTTCCTTGCCAATGATCAGGGCTTCGGTACAATAGCGGAATGT
>CAYHCQ010000146.1:0-7665 GCA_964355115.1 uncultured Prolixibacteraceae bacterium
CGAACGCATGAGGATCCTGCGCGACCATGGAATGAACCGGACAAAAAAATACTGGTACGACAACCTCGGATTCAACTACAGGATGACCAACATGCAGGCAGCGCTTGGACTGGCGCAGCTGGAGCAGCTCGACAGCCTGATTGCCGTCCGGGATGAGATATTCCGGAATTACACCAAGGCTCTTGGCGACCACCCCGGGATCATTTTCCAGAATACGTCGGACAACCGTGCGGTGAACTGGATGTTTACTGTCAGGCTCGCCGGCCACGATTTTGAACATCGCGATCGGGTTATCACAATGCTGAAAGAGCAGGGGATCGACTCAAGACCTCTGTTCTACCCCATTTCCATGATGCCATTTTACCAGGCACCAAAATTCGTACGCGGCCGAACGGACAATTCACTTGCCATCTCCAGTGAAGGTATCAGCCTGCCAACCTTTGTAGGGATTACTGAAGAAGAGATCGGGTATATTTCCAGCTCGCTGCTTGATTGTTTAAAAACTCCGGGAACATGAAGGTTTCTGTAATTCTGCCTACCTACAACGAGAAAGACGCTATCCTGCTGCTTATACGGGAGATATCAGAAATACTCACGCGCGAATCGCTGAATTTTGAGATCATCATTGTTGACGACAACAGTCCGGATGGCACCTTCCGTATAATTGAAGGTGAATTCAGTAATGACCCTCATGTGATTCCCATTCTGAGATTGAACGAAAAAGGGCTGGCATCGGCCATCTTACATGGAATCAGGAGCGCCACCGGGGACACCCTGGTGGTGATGGATACCGATTTCAACCACCCGCCCAACCTGATCCCGTTGCTGGTGAAGATCACTGAATATTTCGACATTGCTGTCGGTTCGCGGTATGTCATCGGCGGAGGTATGGAGACATCCCGCCTGCGCTATATCGGCAGCAAATTATTCAACAAGTTAATCCATTACTCCCTTGGGGTAAAGACAACTGACAACCTCAGTGGTTTTTTCGCATTTAAAAAAGAGATCATCACCGGGATTAATCTCGATGCGATCTTTTATGGCTATGGCGACTATTTTATCCGGTTCCTCTACGTCATGCAGAAACAAAAGCGGTTTATCCTAGAAATTCCCGTGGTTTATAAGGACCGGAAGGGTGGGCTCTCCAAAACCAACCTGAAGAAGGAACTGCTGCGTTACTCCTCTACCGTGCTTAAGATCCGTTTCGGAAAATTCAAGTATACCTGATGGACCTCGAATCAGCAAAAGAAAGGATATCCTTTCTGTCGGAAGAGCTCCGGCGCCACAACCACCTTTACTATGTCCTGTCGCGTCCGGTGATCAGCGACGCTGAGTTCGACCGGATGCTCGCTGAGCTCAGTGAACTGGAGAAGACTTATCCCGTGTTGGCCCTTTCCGACTCTCCAACCCAACAGGTCGGAGGTGACATCACGAAAGAGTTCAGGCAGGTCAGGCATAAATACCCCATGATGTCGTTGGGGAACACATACTCGGAAGATGAAATCCGTGATTTCGAAGAACGCATCCACAAGGTCATCGGCGATGAGGTGGAATATGTGTGTGAACTTAAATTCGATGGTGTGGCGATCGGGTTGACCTACCGTGAAGGGGTTTTGGTTCAGGCCGTTACAAGAGGTGACGGCGTGCAGGGCGACGATGTAACAGCCAATATTAAAACCATCCGCAGCATTCCGCTGAAACTTCACGGTTCTGATTACCCGCGAGAGTTCGAAATCCGCGGTGAGATTGTTATGCCGCATGCCAGCTTCCGCCAGCTGAACGAACAACGCACCGATATCGGGGAGGAGCCCTTTGCCAATCCACGCAATGCCGCATCAGGAAGCATTAAAATGCAGGATTCGGCAGAGGTTGCAAAACGTAAACTCGATTGCTACCTTTATTATCTTATGGGCGACGACCTCCCCTATCCTACTCATTATGAACGGTTGATGGCCGCCCGATCGTGGGGGTTCAAAGTCTCTGATTATGCGGTTAAATGTCGGGACATCGACGATATTTCCGATTACATCAGCATTTGGAATGATGCACGCAAAGATTTGCCTTTCGACATTGACGGCGTTGTGATAAAGGTTAATTCGCTCAGGCAGCAGGATTTGCTTGGTTATACCGCCAAATCGCCGCGGTGGGCCATCGCCTATAAATTCAAGGCTGAACAGGTGACCACGGAACTTCTCTCCATTGATTTCCAGGTGGGACGTACCGGCGCGGTCACCCCGGTGGCCAACCTGCAAGCTGTACCTCTGGCCGGAACAGTCGTCAGGCGCGCCTCCCTTCACAACGCGGACGTGATCGCAGCCCTGGATGCGCGAATTGGCGATACTGTTTTTGTGGAGAAGGGAGGTGAGATCATACCAAAAATAACGGGAGTCGATCTCTCGCTGCGGCCGGCTGACGCAACAGCCATTGAGTTTATCCGGGTCTGTCCGGAATGTACTGCCTCACTCATCAGGCAACCTGGAGAAGCTGCCTGGTACTGCCCGAATGAATCTGGTTGTCCGCCTCAGATCAAGGGGAAACTGGAACATTTTATCTCCCGGAAGGCAATGAACATCGACAGCCTTGGAGAGGGTAAAATTGAGATTCTTTATGAAAATGGTCTGGTGGAGAGCCCTGCCGATCTTTATGATCTCGAAAGCGATGATTTGCTGGGACTGGAAAAGAGTTATGCTGCAGTGGATAATAAGCGAGAGAAGACGATCAGTTTCCGTGAAAAGACCGTAGCGAATATCCTGAACGGGATTGCTGCTTCCCGCGAAGTGGGATTTGAGCGGGTTTTGTTTGGGCTTGGCATCCGTTATGTAGGAGAAACCGTGGCAAAGCGACTGGCCAGCCATTTCCAAACCATTGAAGCTTTGGAAAAGGCCGATATCATTTCACTCACCGAAGTTGAGGAGATTGGCGAGAAAATAGCTGCCAGCGTACTGGCTGCGTTTTCCGATCCTGCATTCCTTCAGCTCATTGTACGATTAAAAGCAAAAGGACTTCAGTTTGCGGTGAGGGAATCTGAAATCACCCGGAAGAGTGATAAATTAAGCGGACTTACCTTTGTAGTAAGCGGGGTTTTCGAAAAATTTTCAAGAGACGATCTTAAAAAGGAGATCGAAAACCACGGAGGTAAGAATGTTGGCTCCATATCAGCAAAAACCAGCTATGTGCTAGCTGGTGAAAACATGGGCCCCGAAAAACGGAAAAAGGCGGAAAAGCTGGGTATCCCGATAATTTCGGAGACAGAGTTTTTAGGAATGATCTCTTAATCGGCCTTTTTGATCGACCCGGCCCCTGAAACCTCCTGGTCAATGTCGGTGGGAGAACCTTTATAACGGATGGTACCGGCACCGGAGACCTCCGCACGCAATTTCTTAGCAACACTGATCTGACAGTTTCCTGCTCCGCTTATATCGATGGCGTAGGTTTCGGCAAACAGTTCGTAGGCAAATATATCGGAGGCGCCCGACAGATCCATTCTTACATCAGTAGCTGCGCCATTCATCCTGATCTTGCTTGCGCCGCTGCAATCGAGTGTCAGCTTCTGTACGGCCAGCTCAAGTTTGGCATCGGAAGCGCCACTTGCATCAATGATGAGTTCGGGTACCGTGATACAGGTTTCGGTGTGAATATCAACAGCACCGCTGGCATCAATACGCTTAAGTTCCTTAACGGTAATATAAAGGGCCATTTTTGTCGTGTGCCCAACTGGTTGCTTAATATTGATTCTAAGCACACCATTCACCACATCGGTACGGACCAATGGCATGATGTTGGCATCGGTTTCTACGGTAAGTTCCTGGTTGGGACCTTGTTTGAGGGTTACATCCCAGGCTCCGGAGAGGTCGATGGCATCGAAAGCGGGAACAACCCGTGTTTCTTTGATCACCTTCCCGTCACCATGAATTCCGATCATGTGGTTGCACCCGGCAAACAGACTTGACACACCCACAAACAGGGCTGAAAACAAAAGGGCTGAAAAGATTTTAGTTGATTTCATAGGGAGGAAAATTAGTATATAATTGATAATTGATAGTTGACAATTGATAATTGAGAACGAGGGTATTAGACTGGTGATATTATAGTTGGTTACAATATTTTCATCTTTCATCTTTCATCCCACATCCCACATCCCACATCCCACATCCCACATCTCACTTCCCACATCTCACTTCCCACATCCATTACTTAAGGCTGACATTCCCAAACTCACTTCGCACCGTTACCCTGGCTGTTGTGGTGGTTTCACCTCCAACGATTCCGACATAGGATTTTTCGTTGTGAGAGATGGAGCGGTAGCTGAATTTGGCTTTCCCTTCCGGATAATCGAGGTCACAGAATTTCAGCTGGGCATCGAGGCTGTATTTCGACTGATCATCAAGTCCGATCGAAACATTGCCATATTTGTTTTTTATGGAGACCGAAGTAAAACTGGCAGGCATTTCACGAACATCGCAACTACCGTATTGAATGTCGAGGGCAAGGCTTTGTTCGATCCGGCCGATTTCCAGGTCGGAGAATTTCGTACGGCTGTCAACTGCTGAGGAACTTTCCATATTCAGGTTCCCTCCTTCAAAGTCAACGTTAAGGGAGACGATTTTCTCGGCATCGAGATTAGAGTACTTGGAATCCAGCCTGAGGCTTCCGGCATACCCCAGGTCCATTTCAGAGTACTTTAGCATGAGCACAGCTCCTTTCATCCAGTTTACCTTGGCTTTGCTGAATTTAATGTCGAGCAGGTTATCGGAATTCCCCAGCTTGTTTGCCTCAAGGTTGCCATACCCCAGGTTTATCTTTCCTTTTCCAAGGATCTCATTGATAAATATATCGCCGAATTTATTGGTAATATCGAGGCTTACTGTCACCGGAATTTCAACCTTGTAGTCGATGGAGAACCTGCCTTTCTGGGGGCCCCTGTTTTCGGTCATCGTGGTGGTTGCTGAAACATTGGATGGGGCGACAGAGACCAGCGCGATGCTGATGCGGTCGAACATCTTGTCGGCAGCCTCCTGGCTGTTTGCCGCAACGGTAATTGTAACTTCAAACGATGCAGCATTCTTCTCCCAGTTATTACAATGCACTTTCCCGAATTTGTTGTTGATTGTTATCTGGGCATCAGGATTGATGATGAACTCTTTTTTTATAACACGGGTGAATTCACCGTGTGCTTTGGCTCCTTTAACTCCAAGAAGGAGGATGAGCAGGAGCGTGAAGAGGATTATTTTAATGTAGGCTTTCATGGCTGAGAAGATTAATTGTTTTTCTGGGTAAGTTGAAGTACAATATTGTTAAGAATTCCCTCCTTCATTTGCTGATTGAGGATGATGGCTGCCTGGATGTGCTCATTGCCGGGATTCGCATTCAGTTCAGATTCCAGGTCGCCCGTTGTGTGGTCGAGGGAGGCGATCTCTTTCAAAGCGTTTTTGCTGAGTTCGCCTGCCTGTTCATTGTTTGAAGCCAGCGACCTGATTTTTACCAGCTGGAGTTCTGCCTGGCCGTTATAATATTGCATGGCTTCGCGCAATTCGAGCGGGAGGTCTGATGAACTGCCTGCCATGGTGAACCGTTCACGGATTTCGCGGGTTGCCAGGTCGAAGATGAATACGCTGACTGATATAAGAACCAGAATGAGGGCGGCAACTTTCAACATTGTAAAACGGTTAAATGCAGAAGGCCGTTGACCTGAAGCTGCCTCCAGCCGTGTCTCGAACCGCGCGAAATGGCCGGCTTCTGGCTCCTCGGTGTCGAAAGCTTCGCGGTTTTCGCGTATCAGGTTGTCAAGGTTTTTCATTATCAGTTGAATATTTCAGTTGTATATAAATGAATTTTTCAGGTCACTCTCTTTCATGATTTCGAGCAGTTTCTGACGGGCACGTGAATACCGTGTACGGGAGAGCTGGTTGCTGATGTGCAGAATTTCAGAGATCTCCTCATGGTCGTATCCTTCAAGCAGAAATAGGGAGAGAACAATGCGGTATTCCTCAGGGAGCCTGGCAATGGCGGCCTTTACCCCGTTCACTTTAAACATGATCTCCTCCTCGCAACTCTCCTCTGATGCCTCCGGCAGATCCAGGTGTACCTCATCGATAGAGATAAACTCCCTGGCCTTACTAAGTGAGTCAAGTGAATTATTCACTACGATCCTTTTCAGCCAGGAACCAAAACTTCCTTCACCGGTGTAGCTGCCGAGCCTCCGGAAGGCATCCAGGAAAGATTCCTGCATGATGTCCTCGGCTTCTGCGCTATCGTTAACTATCCGGAGAGAAGTATTGTACATGGCTTTATAATAGAGTTTGTAAATCCTGAACTGGGCAGCGCGATCCCCCTTGCGGCAGGCATCGATCAGATCCTGGTGAATATTTACATAGGTGCCTTCCAAATTCACGGATTTTTAGTCAACAGACCTCTCGTTTTTTTCAATGTTACAAGGTTCGCTAAAAATATCACAAAAAAGTTAATTTTGCACTCCTTTGAAAAATCTCCGCATACCGGCTCATGTTTTCGCTCTCATTGCCATGCTATTCTGGGGGCTCTCCTTCATCTGGTCGGCGGTTCTGCTTAAATATTACGAGCCCGTAACAATAATATTCATCCGCCTTGTGCTCTCAGCAACGCTGCTGTTTGCCATTCATTACCTATTCTTTCCGCCCGAGAAAATAGCAAAGAAGGATTACAGGCTCCTCCTCCTGAGTGCCTTCTTCAACCCTTTCCTATATTTCCTGTGCGAAAACTACGGATTGAAATTTTCAACACCCACAATTGCCGCCGTGGTGATTGCAACCATTCCGGTTTTCTCACCGGTAGTTGCCTTTCTTGTTGTTAGAGAACGCCTCTCTTTTCTGAACCTCATTGGAATCGCTGTTTCCTTCATTGGTGTGATTGTCATGCTGATTAACCGGGATCTCTCACTGGGGGCCGACATCCGGGGGGTATTATTTCTTTTCGGCGCTGTGCTTTCCGCGCTCTTCTATTCCGTACTGCTGAAAAAGCTCACCAACCGCTACTCAGCCCTGATTCTTGTTGCATGGCAAAATCTTACCGGGATCTTTCTTTTTCTTCCTGTCTTTCTTTTATTTGAGGTAAAAACTGCAGCTGCAGTGCCGGTAACTCCTGTAATAATATCCTCCTTCCTGTTTTTATCGGTTTTGGCTTCATCCGTAGCATTCGTCTTTTTTGCACACTCCATCAAGCTTATCGGTGTAAGCAAATCCAATATCTATTCAAACCTGATACCCGTTTTCACTGCTTTTTTCTCCTACTTCCTTCTGTCGGAATCAATTAATTTTCAAAAAATCGCCGGAATCATCCTGGTCATTGGCGGCGTCTACCTTTCGGAGCGCACCAAACGCCTTAACTGACAACAGATATTGACATTTTTCATACCTTTGTGATGCTATACACAGCTACATGATATTCAGGCCAGAAAAATTAAAAATCAAGGATCAGCGCATGAAGCCCTTCATCGATCCGGATGAGATATGGGGCTATTTAAACCAGGCAAAAGCAACCCCGGAGAGGGTACGTGAAATAATTGCGAAATCGCTCGATAAAAACCGGCTCACTCTTGAGGAGACGGCAATTCTTATCAATGCCAATGAACCGGAGCTTATCGAAGAGATAAAGCAGGGAGCGAAAACCCTGAAGGAGAAGGTTTACGGA
>CAYHCQ010000147.1:0-7648 GCA_964355115.1 uncultured Prolixibacteraceae bacterium
TTTCAATTGATATTTCCATATGTGGAAAGTGTTTAATTAATTTTTGCTGCTAACGTTAGTGTATGCCAAGTATTACCGATATATTAATCTTGTCCAATGTGGAAATATTGGTGATATACGGGTGTATGCCTATATGTAACCCAACATTTTTCATTTTTTACTCTAATATTATAATTGCGGAATATTGTAATGCTTTTGCCCGGTGTTCTGCTTTCAGACCTTGATGGTCTTGCCTGATTCTTGGATAAAACACTCTTGCCATACTATAAAAGTAAAACAAATTATTTTTCCAACAACAAAAACAAAAATATTTATATCTATTCAATATAAGCTGTTTAACAGGGTTTTTAGGAACAAGATCCACCTGGGAAATAGTGTTGGCTAAAGCTGCTGCAATCGGATCAATCCTGAATTATCAGATGTCAAGGTTAAATATCAAGGTTATCCAAAGGACTGATTATCTTCTTAATACCTTTTTGTGTTATGTGGGTGTAAATTTCGGTGGTTTTTGAACTGCTGTGACCGAGCAACTCCTGAATATAACGCAGATCTGTTCCTCGCTCAAGCAAATGGGTGGCAAAACTGTGTCGTAAAGTGTGCACTGTTGCGCGCTTCTTGATTCCTGATTCGGCAAGTGCTCTTCTGAAAACTGATTGTATGCTCTCAGGGCTGTACTTATCACCAAACTGCCCTTCAAAAAGGTAAACCCTGGGCTTGTACTTCTTATAGTACTCCCTGAGCATCAATAAAATGGTTTGTGATAATAAAGTAGTCCTGTCCTTCTTGCCTTTGCCTGCTACCACAAGTATCAACCCTCTTGATGAATCTATATCTGTCACCTTCATGTTAATTGCTTCACTTATTCTCAATCCAGCAGAATAAATCAGGAAGAGAATCGTACGATGCTTAAGATTCCTGATTTTGGAAAATATCCTGATTACTTCATCCTCACTTAAAACCTGTGGTAAACGACTCGCCAGCTTAGGCCGTTGTAAATAATAGGTCTGCGTGAGCCGACCTAATACCTGTTCATAGTAAAACTTTATGGCATTGATCGCTTGGTTCTGATACGATTGTGAAACATTTTTTTCGTCAATCAAAAAGAGCAAATATTCCCTGATTTGCTCATCTTGCATTTCCTCGGGATTTTTGTCTGGAAAATATTGCAGGAACAATTTAAACATAGTCAGGTATGTGCGGACTGTATTATCACTATAATCTTTGAGTTTTAACGTTTTAAGTATCTCCTCAATAGCAACTTTCGAAGCAGGAACTCCATGATTCTTTACTACCGCATTTGTATGTGGCTTTTCAAAAGAAACAAACTCCACTTGCCCATTAAATCGAAATGACAGTTTATCCGCCGGTCCAAAAACCTTAGCAATGTGCCAGCATCCCTTTTCCCCATCCCAACGTGCTCCTGGAATGGACTTAACCATATTCTTCAACTCCTCATTGTATTTGAAGTAGAGTCCGATCCTTTCGCTTCCGTTAACCTGGATCTCTTTTATGATTATTTTTTTCATACTTCTTTATTGCTTAATCA
This sequence comes from uncultured Prolixibacteraceae bacterium, assembly GCA_964355115.1. Taxonomy (GTDB): domain Bacteria; phylum Bacteroidota; class Bacteroidia; order Bacteroidales; family FEN-979; genus JANXZO01. The sequence continues at coordinate 1,547 of CAYHCQ010000147.1, forward strand.
TAAAAACACCAAAAGGTGAACCGATTTGTTGAAAAATAATCCTGGAAAATGCAACTCTTAACTCATCACTCTTAACTCATCACTCATTCTCCTCATTCGTATCAGCAGCTAGTGCATACGGCCGCTTAAGCAGAAGTTTTGCGACTCCTTTCAGCTCCACATCGGGAACCAGCTTTTCGGCATCACGGTGTGTGATCCAGCCTTTGCTCAGCATCTTGCCGGAAACAAGCTGGTAAAACCCTGCATTGGATGCCCTGAGATGGCCGGTTTCGTCGAAGGAATATTTGAACCACTTGGGGCGCGGAACAATGGAGGCAAGGAATATCGCTTCGGCCAGGGTGAGCCGGGAGGGCTCTTTGCTGAAATAAAAGTGCGATGCCTCCCCCGCCCCGTAAACCATCGGGCCCCACTCAATGATGTTCAGGTAGACCTCGAACATCCTGTCTTTTGTGCTCAGCCCCTGGTTCTCGATAAGCCACACAATGAGTGCCTCCTCCAGCTTTCGGGCAATGGTCTTGTTGCGGTTCAGAAATACATTCTTTACCAGCTGCATGCTGATGGTGCTGCCTCCACGGGCAAACCGGCCCTCTTTCAGGTTGGTGACAATCGCCTCACGAAAGGCATCAGCCAGGAAACCACGATGAAGATAAAATCCGCCGTCCTCCGAGGTGAGTACAGCTGCCTTCAGGAATGGTGAAATGCGGTCGAGGGTTCTGTAGTTCGGATTCCCGGGCCCCACTTCGAAGGTGCGCACGGGATTCCCATGTTCGTAAGCAGTATAGGTAAAGGGCCCGTTGATGCGGGTGAGATCAGCATCGCCGTAAGAAGTCACACTGAAGTGATGGCGCTCCAGTCCGGTGGCAAACTCAAGTGAGTCGGGCTGCGACAGGTCGACAGAAAAATCTAAAAACCACGAGAGGTCACCTTTCACTTTTATGCCCTGAAGAGTGGAGAAAAGGGCAGGTGGAAGCGATTCAAAAAGATCCTGCCCCGGGAATGCGGGCTTATGTATCCTCAGCGTGATCTGCTTCGTGGGCAGGTGACGGTAACGAAAGTACGGGTGAAGGTCGAGGCGGTTGAAGGTAACAGTGGTGGAACTGTCAAGCTCCGCATAATCGCTGCCGATGGTGATGGAATAATCGGCAGCCAGCTTGTCGAAAGTGACTGGCTCTGCTGCAATCCGCTCCTGGTCAACAGTGAACCCGCGGAGGACGGCAAAACCGGTGATCACCGCAAGGGTGTCATCGGTCTCCTTTTCTGTCAGACTGAAAGACAGGGTATCGAATTTCACATTTGCCTGCCAGCGGAACCCGATGTAAGGGATATTGACCGAACCTGTGTCCTGCGAATAGATGCGGAATGCCACAGTATTGGTGTGGTAATCGAGCCGGCCGGCAACAATCCACCGCGCCCTCAGTGTGTCCTCCTCGACATCCATCGGTACGTGGAAATAGTGGTCGCGCAAAGCCAGCTCCGCCAGGTGAAACTTCACCCGGTGGCCATCAGCCCGGGCCAGAATACCGAGGTTTGTAATGCTGACGGAATGGGGAACCAGGTCGAAAACCAGTCGTGCAAGGCGGGATACTGTTCCGGCATAATTCTGCATCTGCGGCCCCTGCAAACCCGGTATGTCTTTGGCAACTGTATCAGACGCGGAAGCAGGCAGTGTAGTATCGGCAACTGACTCACCTCCGTGTTTCGTTAACAGGAACATATAATTGGTGAGACTGTCCTGCCTGATCGTCGTGATCGCGATATTCCGGATTTCAAGCTCGGTGATGCTTACCCTGCCTGCCAAAAGTTTCCAGGGATTAATGGCAACAAGTAAGGTATCGATCTTCAACAACGTATCACCCTCCTCGGGCCTGAGGCTGATGCCGGTCAGGAATACTGTCGTCAGACCGCGGAAACCTGCCTTGCGGATCGTAAGGTCAGCATGCCACGCCGCATTGAAACGGTTTACCCGCGAATTAAGAACCCAACGCAATACCGGACTACGCAGCATCATCCCGGCAATCATAAGAAACAGCACAATCGCAGCTGCCCACAGGAGTGGTTTTCGGTTTATGGTCATAAAGTCACAGAGTCACAGAGTCACAAAGTAAAAAAATCAGCACATCGGCACATCGGCACATCAGCACATTAGCACATCAGCACATCAGCACATCAGCACATTAAAAAATATTGCCAATCCCAATGTACAATCCGCTCGTCCCATCCTGCTTGTTTAGCGCTACACCATAATCAACGGCAATGATGAAGTTTTCGTTGATGGCGATGCGCAATCCGAGCCCGGTGCAGAGATGGAGCTGGTCGGCGCTTTTATTGAAATAGAAGCTCTGCTTCTCTGCCGGAACGGAATTGATGTTCACCGGGTGATCCTGCACTACCATGCCTCCATCCAGGAAGCCGGTAAGACCGAGGTACAGGTTCTGCTTAAAGACCATTGTACGGAGGAATTTCCACCGGAGCTCCACGTTGCCGAAAGCCACGCCGTCGCCCACCACACGGTTGCGCATCATGCCGCGGATGGTGCGGGCTCCCCCGAGTCCGTCGGGCTTGGTGGTAAGGGCATAGGAGCTGTAAATGTAAGGCATGATATAGTAAGGTGTGGTTCCGCCGATGGTGCCCTGGTAACTCAGCTGGTAAGCCCCAACCAGATGGTTCTTCACCAGCGGAATGTATTGGCGGTGTGTGAGCACAAGCTTTACAAATGCATACGGACTGTTGCCTAAAAAGGTGGGGGCCGTGAGCAGCATTGCCTCGGACCAGAACCCCTTGTCGGGCGCAGCCTCGCTGTTGCGGGTATCGAAAACCAACCCGAGCTTTAAATAAACCGTAGTGCCGCCTGCCTTCTCATCTTCACGGATCAGCTGGTAATCCACATATTGATCGTATAAAAGGGAGGTGTCGGGCAGTTGATTATCCTCCTTTTTCCCTTTGTTGATGCGGTCAATGTCCACAGTGGATGTACGGATGTCGATGACATTGATACCGGCCAGCCACCGCAGCTTCTGTCCGATGATCGGGCCCTGGAAATCGGCCATGGCCCTGAGCATCTTGCGCTCCTGCTTGTAAAACACACGCGAAATATAATCTTCCGACTCCTGCTGCGTGATGGACCTGATGTAATTTGCCTCCGCGCCGTTGAAACCATAGAAGTCAAGCGCCCGCTCGGTTAAATAATCGAGGTCGGCAGTGATGCGGATCTTGCCCGGGATCAGGTATTTCGAATCGAAGAACAGCTGGTACACCGCACTTCCCCGCGTAAACCAGGAGGCTTCGGCATAAATGGTCTGTTTGTACTCGGGGTAGGTGCTTCCGTCGCCGTAGTTGAACACCTGGCCGAGCGCTCCCAACTGCAGCCCCTGGTCGGCATCGTATGCAACCACGGGAAGTGCGGCCCATGTCCACCCTTTCCGCTTCTTCTCCTTAACCGGAAAATTTGAGGAGTCGGCCTGTCCATAGCCTGTGAAGCTGCCACAAAAACAGAGAACGATAAACAACAGGAGTGTCTTTTTCATTTTCACAGTCGCTTTCGAATGATAAAGATGATCATTGAGGTAATTACGATGCTCAGGAGGATCACCGGCAGATTATCGGTTGATCCGAAATTTTCATAGCCGCCACTGAGTAACCCTTGCTGGCCCATGTAGGCAACAATGATTACTGAGCCATTATTGACGAGATGCGCCCAGATGGGAAGCCATAATGAACCCGACCAGTAAAAGAGGTAGCCGAACAGCATCCCGAGCATCATCCTTGGCAGGAATCCGTAAAACTGCATGTGCATGGCAGAGAAAAAGAGCGCCGAAAGGAAAATGGCAACATGTACATTCCCCAGCCAGTCGCGCATCAGCCGCTGCAATAATCCGCGGAAAAGGAGCTCCTCACCAACCGCCGGCAACATGGCGATCATGAAGAAATTAAAGAGAAAAATCCCGAAGCTATCCATCCTGATAAAAGCTTCGGTGAGTTTCGCAGCTTCGGCCTCCGTCGACTTCATCCAATCTTCAATACCGTGGAGGGATGCCGGGAATTTCAGCATTTCGTTCAACGTCACCATCCAGTTGATGAAAGGAAGCGCGACAAACATAAGCGTAAGTACAAGCAGGTATACCAAAGGTTTCGAAGGTTTTCCGAGTCCCAGAAACCGGCTGCTGCTCCCTTCGAACAGAAACCCTGCAAGGATCGCAGGCACAATGAAGAGTCCGAACGACTGCAGCACCTGAAGGTACCTGAGAAGGTTCATCGTACGCGGATCCTGGTAATCGGAAAGACCGGTCATCATCTCGCCGATACCTGTCCCGAAAAGGGGGACTGCCAGGAGGAGCCCCAGAAAAAAGAGAATGGAGAAGCAGACAATTATCAGCAGGATCGAAAAAATGATCCGGGTAAGCGGGGTCAGACTGCCGAGCAGTGGGGTTTTGGCGGATTGCACGGAATTTGGCTATTTTTGCTGCTAATTTAGCATATTTTGGTAAAGATCGGAAATATCGACGTCGGCCCCTTCCCTCTCTTCCTGGCCCCCATGGATGATATCTCCGATTCGCCTTTCCGGGCTATCTGCAAGGATTACGGCGCCGATGTTCTGATCACGGAGTTCATCTCTGCAGAGGGATTGATAAGGGATGCAGTAAAAAGTAAACTGAAGATGGGCTTTGAGCCAAAGGAGCGGCCTATCGGAATCCAGATCTTTGGCGGCAACGTGGAGTCAATGATGCGGGCGGCAGAGGTGGCGGAAGCGGCCGGCCCCGACTTCATCGACCTGAACTTCGGCTGCCCGGTGCGCAAGATCGTGATGAAAGGCGGCGGTGCGGCACTGCTGCAGGATATTCCCAAAATGATCCGCATGACGGAATCGGTTGTTAAGTCAACGAAACTTCCGGTCACTGTGAAGACCCGACTGGGATGGGACGAGGCACATAAGGACATTGTGACAATCGCCGAACAACTTCAGGATAGCGGCATCTCCGCCATCGGCATTCATGGCCGTACCAGGGCACAACTTTATGGCGGCCAGGCCGACTGGACCCTTATCGGCGAGGTTAAGAACAACCCGCGCATAAAGATCCCCGTATGGGGCAACGGCGACATCGACAGCGGAGAGAAGGCGCTGGAGATGAAAAGGAGGTTTGGTGTCGACGGGATCATGATCGGCCGCGCTGCCACCGGAAATCCATGGATCTTCGCCGAAGTGAAACACTATATCGCCGCTGAAGGTCGTTCCCGGTCCGGCCCGCTCTTAGCTGAAAGGCTGGCCGTGGTTCGCCGTCACATCGTCACCTCCATCCCCTACAAGGGCGAACTCACGACCCTTTATGAGCTGCGTCGCTTCTATTCAGGCTATTTCCGCGGACTTCCCGACTTCAAAAAATATCGTACCCGGCTGGTTACAGCCAACGATTTTGAAACCGTTCATGCGGTTTTAAAGGAAATTGAGATGGAATATACAGGCCTGACAGAGGACTAGAACCTTTTTTCAACCAGCTCCTTCAGCTTTTTAAAAGCGTTGGAACCGGTATCCCAGAAGTTTTTCCGCTTCACAAGGTCGAGAAATTCTCCTGCCTGGCTGAGGTTACTGAATCCGTTGAGGGTTTCGATGGTTGTATTGTATTCACGCAGATTTCCTTCAAAAAGTTCGTTGATGAACATGAATTTATCGTTGATTGTGATGGCGCTTTTGAGGTTGTCGATGCGCTCCGACGGGATCTTGGGGCCGAAGGTCTTCTCGCGGGCAGCCTTCAGTTTGATGCTGAATGCCGGCTCCTCATCGGCAAACAAATCCAATGCCCCAGGCATCTGCGCTTTATGAGACGACTCCTTTTTAACCTCCCGGGCAATAGGTCTGAAGGGAAATTCCTTTGGAGGCAAGCTATGGGTGGGGTCAGATTTTGGTTCTGATTTCAAATCAGACTCCGTCAGAATGTCTGGTAAAACTGATGGTTCAGGTTCTAACTTTGATTCCGGCTTATCAAATCGGATCGTCACCGCCGGCTGATTATCGTCCGCCCGTAAGCCTGTCCGCCTGTCCGCCTGTCCTTCCGTCCGCCCGTCCACCTGACCGCCTGTCCGCCCGTCCACCTGACCGCCCGTCCGCCC
>CAYHCQ010000148.1:0-7618 GCA_964355115.1 uncultured Prolixibacteraceae bacterium
GACCAGTTCATCATTTCGAGGGCCCTCTCCTGGTCCTCTTTGGACATCATCGGCAGAAACTGCTTCTGGACATCGATTACCAGCAGGGCGGGTTTCATCAGAACCTTTTCAGGCTCTCCCTCCTGTGCAAAACCAAAATGAACTGCGAGCAAAAGCGCAACCAGGGTAACAATCTTTTTCATGGGCGAGGATTTTGTGCTAAAATATTGCAGAATATTCTTCAGGTCAATATTGATCGGTAAAACGGTAAGTTCCCACAGACAAACGTTGCAATTTGCCGGTTCATTCAAACCCGGGAAGACAACCTGAAATTCAAACCTTCGGCAGGATCCATCCGGGAGTGTAGCCCAGGTACCTTTGTTTAACCTCCTCAGGCAGGTCGGCATATTTTCCGATATTCCCCCTGCACAGGTCCGATCCGCAGGCACACTCCAGCACCCAGGCATCTGCAATAATCGTGGAATAGTCAAAGGTAACTTCCTCGCCGGCCTTGATATCTTTCATGGCTACCAGCAATACATCCCCGACAATTCCCGCATTGGGTTCACAGGAGTGGTTGGTTCGCACCGCAGGTTCCCTCGCCATGATATATTTGTCGACCCCGATATTGAACAGGTGATTCACCACCTCGTCGGGATAGCAGTCTAAGTCAGGAATCGTGACCACAGGGCCCGAAAACTCTGTGATAACCTCATCCTTTTTTATATCCCGGATTGCAAAAATTCCCAGGCCTTTGTCAACTGTTTTTTGAACTTTTACCAGGTCTTTCATGGCTGCTGAATATGATTAATAACCCATATTGCTTTCTTACTCTGTTCCCCAAAGATATGATAACTTTGTCATGGAAAGATACTCATCAGAAAACCCGTGCGGAAACCGATCCTGATTATCCTTGTCCTGTTTTCGCCGGTGCTGTCGGCCCAGGTGCCAAATAACTGGCAAAGAAGCGCAATTCGACGGTAAATTTTACCAACCATCCGGACACATTGTATGTTGAAGCTGCGGATCAGTATACATCCAAAAATTATCCAAAGAAAAGTTCTGATGGCGGCAATACCTTTTCAAATATTTTCCTCAGAAACAACAACCCGACCAATGCCGGAATGACGACAGGCTGGGTGGGGGCTGCGAACTTCAGTACCTGGGATCAGCGGTATGTCAGCACGGGGGAGCATCCTGAGTTGACTTTGATCAGCCGGCGGGTTACACATTTACCGCCTCCAGCGGCGTTTTCATCAGCCACGATCAGGGGTTGACCTGGACAGATCTCTGCATCGGCTACCCGGGAATGCAGAAAGACGCCCGTTATCTCACCATCGATCCGCATGATCCGGCTCAGAATACATGGCTTCTTGGAATGGGAAGCATGGGTAACGGATTGCGGGTCGGGACTGCTTTCAATGTCGGGGATGTTTCTCCTGTTAATGAAAAGAGCACCCTGTTTTTGTACCCAAATCCCACCTCCGGCGAAATAAGATTGCTATGCAAGCATACGCTGACCCTGTTTCTGCTTACAGACCAGGCAGGAAGAATAGTTTGCCGCATCAATAACCCGGAAGAGGGAAACGCCATCAATCTTAATTACCTTTCAAAGGGGGTTTATTTCTACCAGGCCAATGATGGAAGCCGGGAATGGCAGGGAAAAATTATCGTAAAATAATTAAGCGCAAGATACAATTTGCGAATTCCTAAAACGGATTTTCAACACTCTTTATCCGGTCCCGCCAGAAAGCATTGAAACTTTTGACAGGCTTTGTGCAGAGATAGACTTTTACCCCAAACTCGCGGGCGAGGGGATTGGTGATCGAACCGATGATTTGGATGTTCCTGAAAAGCGAATCCACATCTTTCCCCATGCTGCTGTTGATATAGATTAATGAAGTGATCTCCTTGGGAAAATCACGGGGAGCCCAGTAGAAAAAACTTTCTGAGAAACAGAGAGGATGCGGAAGACCGTATTTTTTCCCCAGGATGGTAATCGCTCCCGCCTCCCCATAGTTCTCACAGTAAATTACTGTGGCGGTTTTGTCATCAACACCGGAGTAGGCCCTGGCGGCCACTTCTGCGAGTTCGTCCCAGCCAAGCATGTCCGAATAATCCTGCGGGAGGGCATTGTACCGGCCGTCTTCGTCGCGCAGCACGGCATCAAAGCCAGTGATGCGCTTCATACCTGAGAAGAATTCTGATAGTTTCTCTGCCTTCCATACCGGGATTCCCATGGGAATTGCAGGAATCGAAAGCAAAATCATAATCGACGGCAGCGCGACCCGGAACGCCCCCCTCTTCATAGTTCTCTCCCAGAAAACCGCTCCGGAGCATACAAGAAACGGAAGAATGCCTGCAGTATAATAGCTCTTTCCCCTGAGAAGCAACAGAATGAGGATAACAAGAAGGGAAGCAACCGCCAGCGGTCTTGCGGGTTTCAGCGACCGCACGAAAAGCGGTGCAAAAAGTCCGGGCAGGATCAACAGGGACGACATGAAACCAATCAGGATCTGGTCTGTAAGGAAGTTAAGGCGGCTGACATGTACCAACTGGTTTTCGCTCAGCGCCTTCATGTGAGTAATGACAGGAAGGCCGTTCGCCACCTGCCAGATGAGGTTCGGAAGAAAGATCAGCAGTGTGATACCCGCTGCCATGTAGAGAGAGCGATTGCGGAAAATTGTTCGCAGCGGCGTGAATGGGATCACGATGCCGATGCCAATAATCTGAAGAAGAATAAGATATTTGTTCATTAGGCCAATACCGGTTGCAACTCCGAGAAGCAGCAACCATTTGTCATTTTCTGTATTGATCCATTTGAGGAGGATCCAGAAAACCAGTGTCCAGAAAAAGACATCGAAAAAAACAGGTTGGAAGAGTAAGAATCCGCGAAGATTGATTGGCGTGAGAAAGATTCCGATCGCTGCAAGGATCTGGGCATAACTCCCCCCCTTCAACTCCTTGACGATCCCGCATGCAAGCAAGATCAGAAGGCCACTGAAAATTGCCGGAAGAAGTCGTGCCGAGAAGAGGTTGGAGCCGGCCAGATTGATCATCAGCCAGGCCATGATGCCTGTAAAGGGAGGAACTGAAGCATAGCCTGCCGATGGGTTTCCCCCAGCGAAAAATAGAGCAATTCGTCGCGGTGGAACCCGAGCGTGTTATAAAATGCCAGGTGGATTGCAATGTTGCTGACGACAATAAGCCCAATCCAGATTTTGAGGTTGTTTTTCATGGGTTATCGATTTTACATTCATTTGAAGCAATTTAACGCAAACATAAAAAAAACAGGCCAATAAATTTGCTACATCATTATTTCTGTAACAGGCTTTTCGACATAATTATTCCCCTCGCAATCATGTGCATCTGCCATTTTATCCAACAAGGTCTTGTGTTTACAGCAGAGCTTCCCGGACCAACTTATTTTCCGATTATTCCTTATTTTTGCCTGGTCAAACATCAGATCATATGACCAAGAGCAGATTGGAAGCATTCAGCGACGGCGTCATCGCCATCATCATAACCATCATGGTACTTGAACTTCGCCCGCCCGAGGGCATCTCCTTCGCCTCCCTCAGGCCGCTGGTTCCAAAAATACTCAGCTATGTCATGAGCTTCGCTTTCGTGGGGATTTACTGGGTTAATCATCACCATCTTTTGCATACGGTAAAAAAGGTGAACGGCGGGATACTCTGGGCCAACATGAACCTGCTTTTCTGGCTCTCCCTGATCCCTTTTACAACGGCCTGGATGGGCGAGCACGGTTGCGCATTTTTCCTGCCCCTTGCTGCACAGGTGCTTTATGCGCTGGTGGCGGTGATGTGGCTCATCCCCGACATGCGGATTGAACGGCTCCTTGAGAAGGAGGATTGACGGCAGTCTGCCGGCTGGTGTAAGAACTCCCGGGCGCGGGATCCCTCGAAGTTAATTCTTTCGACTGAAAGGTACCCGGACAAGAACTATAATGCGGAGGGATAAATTTTAAGGATCTCACAATTATTTGACTTCCTGTGAGTTTAAGTACCATTAATCTCAATTCAGCAGCAATGAAAAAACAAATTCTTCAAAGCATCAGCGACCCCGAAGCGCTTGAAATATTGTTCAGGGGAGATAAAAACGGTTTTATCCTTGATTTTCCCGAAGCTTCAGCAGGAATTGAAAACGACCTGGTCAGGTTCTGGCAGATCAGACTAAAAAAGGAGACTGCCGGTCGGAAACATGAATTGGTTAAGGCCGATTTATGGTTTGCCACGATCCTGTGCATTGTGATTGCTTTGCTGGTAAAGGCTCATCTCCTTTTCGGCAGCATGCCGATGGAAAACTTCTGGTTGCGAAATCTCCCCACCATCATGTTTGCCGGACTTACGGCTTGGTTTATCCTCAAGGGTAGGGTAACCGGGGTTAAAAATATCCTGATGCTTACCTTTCCGGCAGTCATCCTGGCTGTATTTCTGAACCTGCTACCCGAAAAACTGAGCGATACAAGCACCCTGGCGTTTATTCATGCCCCCGTGTTCATGTGGTTCATTTTCGGGCTGGCCTGGGTTTCAATTCAGTATTCCAGCACATCAAAAGTATCGGCTTTTATCCGCTATAACGGTGAACTTGTCGTCATGTACGGGTTGCTGTGCATTGCAGGTATCATGCTTTCGGGCATGACCATCGGCCTCTTTGCTGTTATAGGGAAGGAGATTGGGCAGGTTTACATGGAGAACATCGGGATTGTCGGACTGGCTGTTTTCCCGGTTGTGGCAGTCTGGCTGATTGACATTTATCCCGATATCACCAGCAGAATCGTGCCCATCATTGCCAGGATTTTTACCCCGCTGGTATTTATCTTAGCTATTGTTTATCTGGTCGCCATCACTGCCACAGGTATCGACCTTTCGAAGAACCGAGACTTCCTGATCATTTTCAACCTGTTGTTGCTCGGCGTGATGGTAATCATCGTATTTTCCCTTTCAGAACTTGACAAGTCCGACATCCGTAAACTGAATGTCATCATTTTATTCCTCCTGACTGCCGTAACACTCATCATCGATCTTCTTGCCCTTTCCGCAATTATTACGCGGCTGTCGGAGGGGTTTACCCCGAACCGGACGGTTGTGCTGATTTCCAACATCCTGATTTTAGTCAATCTGCTGCTGATTTTACCTGATCTGTTCCTCGCCGGCTTCAAAGGAAAATCACTCGACCGGGTGGAGAAGATCATCTGCAGTTATCTGCCGGTATATTTCCTGTATTGCGTTGTGGTGATCTTTGTTTTCCCATTTATTTTCGGGATGAAGTGAGTACCCTCTGGAAAAAAACAATTGAAGCCCAAAAAAACTGATTGGGTTTTTCAGATGTTGTTTATGTTGTTTGGATATTTTTTTACTTTTGCATAAACCAAACAAAAAAAATATGAAAAGGATATTTACTTTACTGGTGGTCGCTTTTGTACTGATGGCCTCCTCGTCATTCTCACAGAAACGTATGTCGTTCGGACTCGCCGGCACTTTTTTATCATCGGCTTTCACGAACCAGAACAATTACGGATTGTCCGATATGGATTACGCGGTTACCTTCGGTGGTGCCGGGAGCGTCAACATCGGGTTTGACTTCAATAAGCATATCGGACTGGCACTTCAGGGTGGTTATGCCAACCTCGGACAGAACTACACCGATGTGATCAAGGACACAAACTATTTGAGGAATGTTCAGTTGAACTACCTGCAAATTCCCCTGATGTTCAAATTCAGAACCGGCGGTGAGGTTATCAGTTTTTACGCCATGGCCGGCCCCCAGCTCAATTATTTGCTTTCGGCAACCCAGACGTATTACAAAGAGGATTCAGAATACAATCCCGATGACTACTTTAATCCTGAGAACCAGAAATTGATTAAGGTTGGAGAATCGACCATTACTGATCGTTACAACTCGATCGACGTCATGGTACGCATTGATCTCGGTGTGGAAATATCAATCATAAAGAACCTATGGGCCAGCGCCGGACTTTCAATGGGATACGGGTTGCTCGACATCAACGCCCCCGATTGGCAGCTTAAAGATTCGAGCGGGAACTACAATCCTTCGCACAACGTTTTCGGTGGTTTCAATGTTGGGATCAACTATTGCTTCCAGCCATAACTTATGACAAAATTTAAAAAGTTTCTCTGGATTTTCCTTGCCTTTGTGCTTGTTGTTCTGGCAATTTTCATTTACTGGAAATTCTACTTTACTTACAGCGAAGGTTCCAGGGCAGGATTGTTGCAAAAATTCTCATACAAAGGGAATATTTTTAAAACCTATGAGGGAGAACTTATCCTGAGCAGCATCGAAAGCAACAGAAATGCTGCCATTGCATCGGAAAAATTCTTCTTTTCGGTTCCTGAAAAAAGAGTGGCAGACCAGCTGATGAGACTAGAAGGTGTGAATGTTACCCTTCATTACACAGAAAAACACGGTATTCTGTTCTGGCGGGGCGACACCCCCTATCTTGTCGACAGTGTGACTGTGCACCTGCCATAGCTGGCACTCCTCAGGGAGGCCGGCCGGGCAGCACCTGCACTTCCGGCAGGCGACCCTACACTTCCGGCAAACGACCCTGCATCTGCCGGTCGACCATCCATGCAGGATATTCCGTATTTAAAGCACTTACGGCATCGAGGTGGTGCATCTCCTCTTCGAATAATGTCAGTTTGGTGGAGGCTATGTTGTCGAGCAACTGTTCCCTTCTTTTCGCCCCAATTATTATGCTTGTGATACCGGGTTTACCCAGCATCCACGCCAATGCAACCTGGGCGGCAGACACTCCGTGCCTGTGGCCGATCTCGAGCATCACGTCGATAATGTCATAAGCCTTCTCCTTGTTAACCGGAGGGAAGTCGAAATTGTCGCGCCGGCTGTCGCCTGCCTTTTCGTTGTCGCGCGAGAATTTCCCCGAAAGGAATCCTCCGGCCAGCGGGCTCCAGGGCATCAGGGCGAGTTTCTCAGCCTGCGCCATGGGCAGGATTTCGCGTTCGAGATCACGCCCGGCAATAGAGTAGTAATTCTGCAGGGCAGCGAATTTCGTCCACCCCATCTTATCGGCAATGCCATTGGCCTTCATCACCATCCAGGCAGGGTGGTTGCTGATACCGGTATACCTGACTTTTCCGGATCTGACAACGTCCTCGAGACCTCTCATGGTCTCCTCAAGAGGAGTGAGCGGGTCAACACCATGGATATAGAGCAAGTCGACATAAGGGATGCCCAGTCGCTGCAGGCTTTCGTCGACCGAGTCGAGGATATGCATCCGGGAGAGTCCGACCTGGTTGGCGCCACTACCCATGCGGCCGCGCACCTTGGTAGCCAGTACTACCTGCTGACGCTGGACCCCAAGGTCTTTCAGTGCCTTACCGAGCATGATCTCTGAAAGGCCGTCGGAATAAACATTGGCCGTGTCGATAAAATTGATCCCCTCATCGATAGAGGTTTTCACGAGGCTTGTTACCTCCTCCTGGGGGAGCTGTCCGATGGTTGTCCAGAATCCCTTTCCTCCGAAGGTCATGGCGCCCAGGCAGAGTTCTGAAACCAGAACACCTGTATTTCCAAGCAGGTTATATTTCATATTATTTTGATTCAGTTTAAATAAAATGCATTTACAAAGATACCT
>CAYHCQ010000149.1:0-7587 GCA_964355115.1 uncultured Prolixibacteraceae bacterium
TTGTTCGTAGCTCCTGAGTGTGCGGGCAAGATGGCCAACATACCAGCGCTTCAGCGGATTTTTCGTCTCTTCGGCTACCCGCTGCCAGATGAGGTGTTCGATGTTGTGAGCGCGGAGGTAAACCTTTGCTTTTGAATGTTGGCGAATGGTATCCAGGTATGGGCCTACATATAAAGTTTCGAGCTGGACCACATCAAAGTCAATGGTACTGAGCATTTCAACAAGGGCCCTGCGGAACTCCTCCGAAATGAATCGCTGAACATGATATGACCGGTTGGTGAACAGGTTGAAAAAGGCAGCCAGCGGTTTTACCCGCAGGTCGACATCCACCAGCCGGATTCCTGTTTTCTTCGCGTAGCCGGCCGGGATGTTGGCCGGGTTTATATTATATTTATATGAGTTGACTGCAAGTACCCTTACCTCATGCCCCGCATCAACCAGCCCTTCAACCATCATATTCATTGCCATGGGGCCACCCTCTTTCGGTGGCCAGGGCGATTTGTTGCAAAGAAAAAGGATCTTCATAAGGTCAGATGTTCCGTGTGGTTTTGGGAATAAACTTGCGGAAAAACTTTTCCCAGGCTTCGAGGTCGAACAGAGAGGCGTCGTTGGTTGCCTTTACGGTGAGAAAAATCCCGATGGGAAGCAGCACTGCCGAGGAGATCCACATTCCCTGCCAGACAGGAAGCTCCCCTTCTGCTGCATATTTTTCACCGATGAAAGAGATGACCCAGAAGAGGATGAAAAAGAGGGTGGAGACTACTGCAGGCATGCCGAGGCCTCCTTTGCGGATGATCGCTCCCAATGGGGCACCAATAAAAAACAGGAGGAAACAGGCTATAGAAAAGGAAAATTTCTTGTGATATACGATCTGGTGTTTATGAATAAGTTTGCTTGTCGTATAAAGGTTCTCCCGGTTCATCTCAATGTTATCGCGAAGGCTGACGGCGGCATTCCTTGCTGTTTCGAGGATTGCGTAGCGTTCGCCTGCCTTGAAATTGGTTATGACATCGGGTTTGAATTTTATCAGCGAATCGGGTGCCTTGTTGTGAATTGTGTCGAGCTGTTTAAAAAACTGAAGGGCATGCAGAAGATTTTTATCGGAGTTGGCTTTGTCGGTTGCCAGTTTACCCTTTATGGAATCTATGGCAAAGCTTAACTGGCTGATATTCTTCATCTCATAGTTTTTCTTGAAGAGGTTTTCATCGGTCCGGGTCAGCTGGAAGGCTGAAAGGTTAAAAAGTTGCTGCTGCTCCTTGAACTGCGTCCGCTGGAAGGGACGGGTGCTTTCGTACTGCCGCAGGTCGATGCGCTCTTCATAATTGGTTCCATTGTAGAGGTGGAAGATCAGGAATTGTTTATCAGTGCTCAGCTCCATCCTTCCCCATTCCGCCGTAGTAAGCGAAACGTTTCCCGCATGTTTGATGTGATCGTAAATCATGATGTCGCGGATGGTGTTCCCGTCCTTGTCCTTTTTTCCAACGCGGATAACAAAACCGTCGATCCCGTTGTAAAAAACCCCCTCCCGGATGTTAAATGCAAGTTTTTTCGATCTTACATCGTATAAAAGGGAGAGAAATTTCAGGTTGGCCATGGGGAGTACGACGTTTGCAAAATAAAAGGCCATCAGACTGATCATCACAGAAACGATGACAAGGGGCCGCATGATCCGGCTGAGGCTGATTCCGGCGGCTTTCATGGTAACCAGTTCATAATGTTCACCCAGGTTGCCGAACATCATCAGCGACGACAGCAGGATGGCCAGGGGAAGCGCCAGCGGGACAAAGGTGGAGGAGGCATAGAACATCAGCTTCAGGATGATGTACCATTCGAGGCCTTTTCCCACGAGGTCGTCGATGTATTTCCAGAGGAACTGCATCAGCAGGATAAAGAGGGCAATAAAGAAGGTCATGACCAGCGGCCCGAGATAGGATTTCAGGATAAAACCATCGAGTTTTTTCATACTGGATTGACGATTCGTTGCAAAGATATATAATAACGGAAAAGGAATAAATGTATTTTTGTGGCTGAAACAAAGAGTCATGAAGCTGATTGAAGTTACGTTGCGGAAGCACCGCAGGCTGTTTCTCGACATGGTAGAGAACATCTACCGGAACGATCCCTATTATGTACGGCCGCTCGACGATGAAACTGAAGGAATTTTTGATCCGGAGCGCAACAGCTTCTTCCTGCACGGAGAGGCAACCCGCTGGATCCTGGTAAACGACGATGAAAAGGTGATTGGCCGTGTAGCCGCTTTTATCAATAAGCGCAAGGCTTTCACCTTTCAGCAGCCCACCGGAGGGATGGGCTTTTTCGAGTGCATCAACGACAAAGCCGCTGCAAAGTTATTGTTCGACTGCAGCCGCGACTGGCTGGCAGCCAGGGGCATGCAGGCGATGGACGGTCCTGTCAACTTCGGCGAGAACGACGTCAACTGGGGGCTTCTTGTTGAAGGGTTCATCCATCCGGGTTTCGGCATGAACTACAATCCACCCTATTACCGGGAATTTTTCGAAGGCTACGGTTTCAAATTCTACTTTGAGCAGGTTTCCAACCACCTCGATCTAACCAAGCCATTTCCCGACAGGTTCTGGAAAATTGCCGAGTGGGCAATGAAGAAACCGGAACTCACTTTCGAACACTTCTCCTATGCGAATGCTGCCAAATACATCCACGATATGAAGGAGGTGTATGATGATGCCTGGAGATTTCATGAGAATTTCACCCCCATGGATGAGGCCACCCTGCTTCGCGGTCTGGAGAAGACAAGGCCCTTTATGGACCCGGAAATGATATGGTACGCCTATTATGAAAAGGAGCCGGTTGCCTTCCTTATTCAGTTTCCCGACGTTAACCAGATCATCAAACATATGCATGGCAAGCTGAATGCCTTCAATAAGCTGAAATTTCTCTGGCTTAAATACCGCAAAACAATGACCCGTACCCGCATCGTGATTATGGGCGTAAAACCCAGGTTCCAGAGGTTCGGTGTTGAATCGGGGATATTCTGGCACCTCAATGAGAAGATGAAGAAGAAGCCTCACATAACAGAACTTGAGCTTTCGTGGGTGGGAGATTTCAATCCGAAAATGAGGGCTCTGCACGAATCGGTGGGGGCAACATTTGCCAAACGGCACATTACCTATCGGAAGATATTCTCCGATGACATTGAATTTCAGCGTTCAACAATAATTCCTGTGGATACAAAGGAGAAATCGCTGCGATAGCTTCAGAGATAAAAAAGTTAAATTTTGCTAAAATATTGCACAATAACATTAAATATAATACTTTTGGAATCCTGAAATTTTAACTATATTTGTAATCAATACTGTTAATTGTCAAACCAAAAACCCAAAACCATGAAAAAACTTTTACTGATTAGCCTGGCGTTTGTAATTGGCCTGGCTGCTGTTGCACAACAAGCTCAGCTGAAGAAAGAGCTTCCAGTGCAGAATTACAAGATTGCACAGAAGCTTATCAATGACCCCCCCGCAGCAAACAGCATTGCACCCGTTAAACCAAGCCCGATTGGTGTAAAGAATGGTACAAATGCAAATATTGTACAGGTTCTTACGCTGGGCACATCAGCCAACGTACTTGGTTATTCAAGCTCGACCCGTACAATGGTTTGGGCCGACGATGATCTCAACGTAGTTATCAATTTCCACAGAATGGGCCCCGGTGCAACTCCTCCGAGTTTATCAGGTTACCTTGGAATGGACCTTGGTATCAACATGGGTGCAACCCAGGGCGACTGGACAAACCAGATCCAGTGCTATGCTGCTACCCTCGCCGCCACTCCTTATTATTATGATGCCGGCCGTTATCCTTCAGCCGCTATCTACAATCCGGATGGCAACACCACCCTGGCCAATGCTTTCCTCGCATATTATGCACCGAACTTTGCCAACCTGGTTGTCAGCGGTTTTGGCGGACATAGCTACGGTACTGTGAATATGGTCGATCGCACCGACAGCACCAAACACCTGAAATGGTATGCTCCTCCCCCCTACACCTACATTCCTGACGGTTTTTATGTTACCCCGTTTGGTGTAGCTCACATGACCGATATCGACGACAACGTTGAATCAGGTTCAGTTGTTTATCAGGATCATATTATCTACGGCAGAGGCATCTGGAATGATGCAACCGATGATTTTGCATATACTTATGAATTAATTGATTTCCCTTGCGTTGACAGCTATACCTGTGCCGATGCAAAGGTTGCCGCTTCCCCCGACGGACAGACCGTTTGGATGTCGACCCTCACCAACCTGGTTGGCTCGACCCACCTCAGCGACTCCTCCTATTTCCCCGTTGTACGGAAATCAACAAACGGTGGTGAGACCTGGGGCGATCCTATCAGCATCCAGCTCGATGGTGTTGAAGGTATCGACGGAATTAAGGATGCTTACAGCGACTTCTTTATCGAAACCAATTTTGGTCCCGGTACCGACCGCAATACCATTCCTTATACCACAGCTTTCGAACACTCCATCAGCGTTGACATCTGGGGCAACCTCCACATTGGTGTTGCCGTAGGTCACAGCCCGGGCGGATATTCGATCTCCACCGGAATCGACAGCCTTATCAATGTATTTGACATCTATACAACCGACAGGGGTACAACCTGGAGTGCCGTGAAACTTGGCGCTCTCAAGACCCTCCGTGGTACCTGGGCTACCTATGTAAGTGATAACCGCGTTTATACCTCAAAAAACAAAGCCGGAACCAAAATGTTCTTCACATACAACGATACCCGTGTCGACGGCGAATCAAACAACCAGAACCCCAACGTACTGGCCCGTGGTTTTGATCTGTATCTCAACAAACTCACCTCTGTTGCAGGTGTTGATGAACCCAACAACGTAACCTGGCTCTCCGACATCATGAACGAAGCTTACTGGCAGTGTACTTCACCTTTCGTATTCACCGACAACAACAAGTTCACCCTGCCGATCGCCGTACAGTGGTTTACCGATGCCGCCGGTGCACCGACATTCAAGTACATTCCCGACTTCTCTTATGTTCAGGCTGACTTTACGATCCCGACAGGAAACGGTCCTTTCCAGGTTGGTATCAATGAGAAGAACAACCTCGCTTCGGTAGCTATCTACCCGAATCCTGTACAGGATGTTGCAAAGGTTTCCGTGAATCTGAACCAGAGCTCTAGTGTAACTGTAACTGTTTCCAACCTCGTTGGCCAGCAGGTTATGTCGATGAACAAAGGCACCATGACCGCCGGTTCACAGCAGTTTACCATTGATGCTTCCAACCTTAAATCAGGCGTTTATTTCGTTACCGTTCTTGTAAACGGCGAGAAATACACCCAGAAGATGATTGTTGAATAAGCACCTTGCTTTGACTTTAAAAACCCTGCGGGATCCCGCAGGGTTTTTTTTTATCTTTGCAGGAAAAAAAACGAATGCACAAATGCACAGATGCACAGATGCACAAATGCACAAATGCACAGATGGCATTAATCAGCACATCGGCACATCGGCACATCAGCACATTACATATATTACCAATCGATCAAGATGATATTATTGTCTGAGATTAAATTTCTTGTCGGGAAGGAGATCAAGCTGGAGCTGAAGCAGAAGTATGTGCTCAATGGCATACTTCTCTATCTTGTTTCAACCATTTTTGTGTCCTATCTTGCTTTCGAAGATGTGATCACTACCGAGACCTGGAATTCGCTTTTCTGGATCATCCTGCTTTTTGTTGCCGTGAACGGAATATCGAAGAGTTTCATACAGGAGAGTCCGGCCCGGCACCTATATTATTATACGATAGCCAGTCCGCAGGCTGTTGTTCTCTCGAAGATCATTTACAACCTCTTCCTGATGGCGATCCTGTCGGTGCTGTCGTTCGTGTTTTTCTTACTGCTGATGGGAAACCAGGTGGTGAATCTGCCCCTGTTCCTTCTGGTTCTGGTGCTGGGCAGCCTTGGGTTGTCATCGGTACTCACCATGGTTGCCGCCATCGCATCCCGTGCCAGTCATAATTTTTCACTGATGGCCATTCTCAGTTTTCCCATTGTGCTGCCCTTGCTGGGCGTCCTGATGAAAATTTCCAGAACTGCCCTGAGCAGCATGGAATGGGCCGGCCTGTCGGGGTTTCTCGTCATTCTCCTCACGATCAACGTTGCTGTCATCCTCCTCGCGTATCTCTTATTTCCGTACCTTTGGCGCGACTAATTCGATTTACGATTTACGATTTACGATTTACGATTGAATTGAAGATTTTCAGTAAGATTATTATTAACGACTTACGACTCACAATAAATGATTGAAAATATATGATTCAAAATTATTGGTGGAAAATACTTTCCGGTTTGTTGTTGTTGTATGCGGTGTGCTTCGGTTTTTTTGTTGATATCCCCGATACAATGATCCATGAAACGATGCGGAACCTTTTTTATCATGTGGGGATGTGGTTCGGGATGTTCTCGATGCTCATCGTGGGCTTTGTTTATAGTCTGCGTTACCTTCGGAAGTTCAACGAAGCGGAAGACATTGTAGCTGTTGAGGCTGTGAATGTTGGGTTGTTATTCGGCTTTCTGGGTATTTTTACCGGGATGATCTGGGCCAACTTTACCTGGGGTTCCCCCTGGGTTAAGGATCCCAAACTGAATGGTGCCGCAGTCGGGCTGTTTATTTACCTGGCCTATATGATCCTTCGCGGGTCAATCGACGATATTCACAAAAGGGCAAAAGTTGGCGCTGTTTACAACATCTTTGCCTTCGTGCTATGGATCGTATTTGTGCTCATCATGCCGCGCCTGGCCGGCGAGAGCATACATCCCGGCAAGACAGACTCACCGGTAATGCCGATGCATCTCGACCCTGGCATGCGCTATGTTTTTTATCCTGCCATGCTCGGCTGGATCCTGTTAGGCGTTTGGATACTGCAGATCAGGATCAGGATGAGGAAAATTCAATTGATAATTGATAATTGATAATTATTATGGAATCTTACGGAAAAATATTTGTGGTAGTGGCAGTTCTTGCTGTCATACTAATTGGAATTTTCGGCTATCTCATCTTTCTCGACAGGAAGATCGGCAGGCTTGAAAAGGAGGTAGAAGGTAAATCAACCAAAAATCAGAAATGAAAACAATACATATCGTAATAATAGTAGCCCTTGTTGTGATTATTGCCGTGGTTGTGACAACCATGAGCGATTCAAGCACCTACTCCGATTTCGCGGAGGCATCACAGAAACCGGGCAGGGAGTTGCACATTATAGGAACGCTGAACCGGGCCAAACCCATCGATTACAATGCAGAGAAGAATGCCAACCAGTTCACCTTTTTCATGACCGACGAAAAAGGGCTTGAAAGGCAGGTTGTCTACAACAATGCAAAACCCCAGGACTTTGAAAAATCAGAAACGGTGGTTGTGATCGGCTCCATGAAAGGCGATCGGTTTATAGCTAAAAGCCTGCTGCTGAAGTGCCCGTCGAAATACAACGATAAAAAGCCCGAGAAGTTTCAGGAAAAAACCTTTTAACATCGGCACATCGGCACATCGGCACATCAGCACATCGGCACATCAGCACATCAGCACATCAGCACAT
>CAYHCQ010000150.1:0-7555 GCA_964355115.1 uncultured Prolixibacteraceae bacterium
TTCAAAAAAAGATGTAATTTTGAACAAACATTAAAACAGCAATTGTTATGAACGTTCCTGCAAATCTCAAGTACACGAAGGACCACGAGTGGCTGAAAGTTGAAGGTGACCACGCCTGGATCGGAATTACCGACCATGCACAGCACGAATTGGGCGACATCGTATTTATCGAAGTTGAAACTGTTGGAGAGATCCTCGAACGGCACGAATCATTCGGCACCATTGAAGCCGTTAAAACCGTAAGCGACATGTTCATGCCGGTAAGCGGTGAGGTTGTTGAGTTCAACGAAGCGCTCACCTCGAAACCCGAGATCATCAATACCGACCCTTACGAAAAGGGATGGGTGGTGAAAATTAAAATCGGCAATGCAGGTGAGGTTGACGAATTGCTGAATGCCACCCAGTATGGTGAACTGATCGGGGGCTGATCTGCGCTTACCTATACAAACAAAGACATTTGGCCGATTTCTTTAAATACAACCTCTGGGGAATCCTTTGGGGGTTGCTGATTGTTTTATTGACCGTGCTGCCCGGAAGCGCATTCCCCAAGCTTCCTACATTCATGGACCTTTTCCAGCCCGACAAGCTGGTACACATATTCATCTTCGGTATCTTTTTCTTCCTCCAGGGAAGAGGCTTCCTGCTCCAGCAGCAATTTACCTCTCTTCAGAAACACGCCCTGCTCATCACTTTCATAATCGGTCTAACCCTTGGCGCCGCCACCGAAATTGTACAGGAATATATTGTACCCATGCGCGACGGCAACATCTACGATTTCATCGCCGATGCGGCAGGGTGTCTGCTGGGGTGGGTGGTATTATACCTGTTCCACCGGAGAAAATAGCTGCTATTTACGATCTGCGATTGAACGAGTGAACAAGTGAGCAAGTGAACAAGTGACCAAGTGAACGAGCAAAATTTCAGCACATCGGCACATCAGCACATCGGCACATTGGCACATTGGCACATCGGCACATCGGCACATCAGCACATCAGCACATCAGCACATTTTTTTCAACAATCCCGTTCACCTTTTCCTGTTTTTCCGATTAAGCGACTGAAGGAGGCCGTCCGAAGAAATCTCAAACGGTTCCCGACCGATTTCTTTTTGAACCAGTCCCTTCCGAAGAGAAAATCTTGAGGTCGCAATTTACGTCCTCAAGTTGGGGAGGGTCACGTTATCAGGTATTTGCCTTCACGGAACAAGGATTCACCATAAAATGAAAGAATGATCATCGAATTTGTGGTATCACATTTTGTGATACCTTAACATTTTAACCATGAGTAATATACGAACAGTTAAAGAGAAGCACATCGCCAATCACATCTGTTTTCTGAGAGGCCACAATGTCATTCTTGATTTTGACATTGCCTCATTATACGGAGTGGAAACAAGAGTGTTAAAGCAGGCTGTCAAACGAAATATCACAAGATTTCCTGAGGATTTCATGTTTCCAATATCACAGGATGAGATAAATTTCCTGGTAGCAAAAAGTGTGATTCCTTCAAGAAAACATCTTGGAGGTGCAATCCCTTTTGCGTTTACCGAACAAGGGTTAGCCATGTTAAGCAGTGTTTTAAATTCTGAAAAGGCAATAGACGTTAACATAGCAATCATGAGGGCTTTTGTATTTGTAAGGCAGTATTCGATGACGCATAAAGATTTAACCAATGAACTTAAAGAGCTTGAAGAAAAATACAATAAGCAATTTCAGGATGTTTATGAAGCGATTAATTATTTGTTGAAAAAAGACAGGACGGTTACTGAACAAAAAGAGCGAAGGTCAATTGGCTATAAAATCGGAGAAGGGGAGATAGAGTGAACAAGTGACCAAGTGAACGAGCAAAATTTCAGCACATCGGCACATCAGCACATCGGCACATCGGCACATTGGCACATTTTTTTTCAACAATCCAGTTCACCTTTTGCTTTTTTTCCGATTAAGGAGAAAAGCAGGTGGTTGGATAAAAGGACGCAATTTGCGACCTAAAAGCAGGTAAAAAAAATATCATGTTCCATTATTAGTTAACTTTGCATTATGGATCGCTTCAGAGATCTTGTTTTCTTTCGGAACTATTTTGAAGAATTTTATGATAATCAACAAGAAAGAGTCAAGGAAAAAATTGATGCTGTTTCGATGATGGGAAACTGGTTGTCCTGTTTAATGGATTTCAAAAGAAATCTCAGAAAACGCCTCAGGTGGAAATTGGGAAAGCATTAAGAATTAAAAATGAATACTTTATTACAAAAGACAGAATCAATGAACGCGATAAATAACAAAACGGAGTTGACAACTTTTGAAGAGCACCTGGACAAAAGATATGGACCGGCGGGAAGTAGAACAAGAACAAACTTTGAAATAAAAGCGAAAGCATTTGCCATTGGAGAAATCATCAAGGAGGAGCGGAAAAATGCGCATATGACTCAGGAACAACTTGCCAAAAGAACAGGAACCCGGAAGAGTTTTATCTCAAGAATTGAAAACGGGCATAGTGATATTCAACTATCTACTTTGTTTAGGTTAATTGAAGTAGGGCTAGGAAAACATATCAATCTCACTATTAGCTGATCAACACATCACTGAAACAGTGACCGGGTGAACAAGTGAACGAGTGAGCAAGTGAACAAAATTTGCATCTTGCATCCTTTTCTGCATTCTTGCATTCTTGCCTTTAAAACGGGGCGGTCAGGTTGTCTGCTACTGCTCCTCCTCCGTAAGTGCCACCTTCTTCTTCGCCTTGTAGAGTTTCCTGGCCCCATAGGCCCCGCCCATAGCGAGCAAAATGCCCAGGCCGCCATCGATGGGGGCGCCTACCGGACCTCCGTTAATGTCTGGATCTGCCGGATCGCCGGTCGGGGGCCCCGGAGGCTCGGCCAATGAAATCATTGTTGCGAAGGTAATCAGGGAAAGGATCAGGGTAATGCGGATGATCTTTTTCATATATGCTGTGTTTTATTTGTTTCGTTATTTTTTAAGTGACCGAGTGAACAAGTGAGCAAGTGAACAAGTGACCAGGTGAACTATCAAAATTATTGGCACATTGGCACATCGGCACATTGGCACATCGGCACATTGGCACATTGGCACATTGGCACATCAGCACATTTTTTTCAACAATCCAGTTCACCTTTTGCCTTTTTTCCGATTAAGCAGGAAAACGAGGTATGAAAACGCAAATTTTAGTTTTTGTTTTTTTGGTTGCGGTGAGAACCGCCGGGTGGGGACAAGCTGCTGGTGACTACCGGACGGCTGCCACAGGCAACTGGAATGCTCCGGCAACATGGGAAAGGTTTGATGGTTCCTCATGGATGGCTGCGGTTGTTACTCCTACAAGTGCCGACGGGGCAATTACAATACGCTCCCCGCATAGTATTGCTATCAGCGCAAATGGTCTTGCTTATGACCAGCTTACGGTAGAGGCCGGTGGCCAGGTGACGGTAAATCCAACGGTTACGCACACCCTGGCGAATGGCTCAGGTACCGACCTGACAATTCATGGCACCTGGCTCAACGCGGGCGGCGCATGGACGGTGACAGGCGCAACCTGGACAGTCGCCGGCGGCGGAACCTTCATTCATAATACCACTTCCGGCATATCAACACCCCTGGGTGCGGCGACCCTGGATGCTGCAAGTAGTTTTATTTATCGCGGAAGCTCAACACTAACTCCGACAATATCGGTATCGAACCGGACTTATGGCAACCTTGCTTTCGAGTCCGCCTCAGGATCATTTTCGGTAACCGGATCGGGCAGCGGGGGTTTAACGGTTAACGGTAATTTTTCAATGGGGACAGGTGTTACATACATAACCTCCCAAACAGGAATTATGGCTTTTGGAGGGAACTTTACAAATAATGGCACAATAACGAATTCTACCGGAACCCAGACATACACTTTTACCGGCACCGGGAAATCCATCTCCGGAACCTCTTCCATCACATTTGAAACCTGGAATGTCAGCTCATTCGCTAGTATTACATTATCAAGGGATGTAATAATCGCAACGGGGTTTACCGGCACAGTCAGCGGGACTTTATTTTGCGGGACTTACCTGGTAACTGAAAGTGGTGCTGCAACCTTTACCATGTCTTCCGCAGGGATATTGGGAATAGGTTCTGTTGCAGGAATAACTTTATCAGGAGCATCGGGAAACATCCAGACGACAAACCGGAATTTCGCTGCCACAGGAGGCTATATATATAATGGTGCGGGAACCCAAACCACAGGAAACGGAATACCTGCGACTGTCGGCTCGCTTACTGTCGGCGGTACTGCGGCTTTAACATTGGCCAATTCCGCTCTCACAACTACAAATGGACTGACAATCGGAACAGGGACATCACTCACTGTTGCAGGTGGCAAATCCCTGAGTGTTGGAGGTGCCCTGATAATTAACGCTGAAGGAAATACCGGGCTGGTTGTCGACGATGGAGCCTCCTTGATAACCAATGGAGCCGTAACAGGAGGAGCTACTGTAAAACGCACCATTACAGGCCCGGCATGGCACCTGATGTCGGCCCCTGTTTCACTGCAACCCGTTTTTGCGGCCTACACTGATATGTATGCCTGGGACGAGGTCAATAATTTGTGGCTGAACCACAATGGCGGCACCTTTCCCGATGCCGCCTACCTGCCGGGAAAAGGATACTTGGTTTCATGGAATTCAGGCGCAACAGGGGAATTTTCCGGCACACCGAACACAGGCAATTATACCACAGGATCCGGTGCTGTTCCCGGACTTACTTTCAGCAGTGGATTTGGAAATGGTTACAACCTGTTGGGCAACCCTTATCCTTCGGCGATCATCGCAGGGATCGACACCTGGACTAAAACCAGTGTTGATGCATCTGTATGGGTTTATGATAACGGGAACTACCTGACATGGAACGGAATTACGGGTACTCTGACAGGAGGAATAATTCCGGCGATGCAGGGTTTCTGGGTGAAAGCCAGTGCAGCCGGGGCATCACTGACAATTCCCAACAGCGCGAGAACTACAAATTCACAGCCGTATTATAAGGCATCAGAGTGGATCCGGGATCTCCTTATCCTTGAAGTGAAAGGAAATGGTTACAGGGATGGGGTTGTTGTGAACTTTAACCCGGAAGCAACCTGCGGATATGATAATAATCTGGATGTCAGAAAATTGCATGGTGATCCTGAGGCGCCTCAATTGTTTTGTTTGTCATCTGAAGAGGAGTTGTCGATAGATGTTATTCCTTACTCACCAGAAGAGGTACTGGTGCCGGTTCATTTAAACGTCGGGAAAGACGGTAGTTATAATATCGGTGTAAAGGAGATTACGTTCCTTCCCACGGTTACAATTTTCCTGGAGGATCTGAAAGAGAAGAAAACAATAGATCTTCAACGTGTGCCGGAATATTATTTCACCGCGGCTGTAAGCGATTCTCCCGGACGTTTCAGGTTGCATTTCGGCGGGACCCTGAGCGTTGATCGCCTGAAGAAGGAGAAACCTATCAGTATTTATTCAAACGACAATTCAGTTTATATCACCAACAACTGCAGTTCGGGGATGGGAGGTTGTGTTTTCGTATACAACCTTCACGGACAGCTGTTGATGCAACGGGAGTTGAATGACAGTAAAGTAGCGAGGATTGACTTAAGTACACCACCAGGTTACTGCCTTGTTAAGGTCGTTACAAACGATGGAAGCCAATCCAAGAAGGTATTTATCCGGTAAACGGCTCTGCAGATTGGCAGTGAACAAAGAAACAAGAATTAATCCCATACTCATATGAAAAAGTTAAAAAGACTTATGGAGTTCCTGGCTGTTTTAGCCGGCCTCATGCTTATTACCCAGATAACCTATGCAGATCCTCCCACTCCTCCGGGGGAACATGGACAGAGCGGAAATGGTTCGCCGGCGGGGGCACCCATAGATGGAGGACTGAGCATTCTGCTTGCCATGGGAGGTGCTTACGGAGCGCGCAAGCTATATAAGGCGAGGAAGGAGAAAACGAGTGAACGAGTGAACGAGTGATCAAGTGATCAAGTGACCGGATGAAAGTGATCGTAAACCACCTGCCCTTTTGCCTTCCCGATCACCTCCTGGATGGCCTCGAGGGTGGCGAGTTTGATGTTCTTCACTGATTTGAATTTCCACAGCAGCTTCTGGTTGAGAGAGTAGCCCACTCCGGCGATTTTCATGAGCTGGGGTGAAATGGCTGCTTTTTCGCGGCGCTGGCGGTGGTGGGTGATGCCGAACCGGTGGGCTTCATCGCGCATCTGCTGAATGATGCGCAGGGTTTCTGACTTCTTGTCGAGGTACATGGGAAGAGGATCGTTCGGGTAGTAGATCTCCTCCAGTTTCTTGGCAATACCGATGATTGTTATTTTTCCGCGCAACTTCAACTTTTCGAGACTGCTGAGTGCCGCACTGAGCTGTCCCTTGCCGCCGTCGACAACGATAAGCTGGGGAAGGGGCTTCTCTTCTTCGAGCAGGCGTTTGTAACGTCGCAGGATGACCTCCTCCATCGAGGCGAAGTCGTCGGGGCCCTCCACGGTTTTAATATTGAAATGGCGGTATTCGCTCTTGTCGGGTTTGCCGTTCCTGAAGCAGACCATCGCCGCCACGGGATGGGTGCCCTGTATGTTGGAGTTGTCGAAACATTCGATATGCAGCGGCGTTTCGCTCATGCGGAGGTCCTTCATCATGGTATCCATCAGCCGCCTCACCTTGTGTTCGGGATCCACCTGCTCTTTCTGCTTTTCGCGCTCCATCTGGTAGTATTTCACATTGCGTTCGGAGAGTTCGAGGAGCTTCTTCTTGTCACCGATTTTCGGAACTGTGAAGGTTACACCGGGAAGAGCGAATTAGGGCAGGGAGGGGAGGATGACTTCGGGCGAGCGGCTTTCAAACCTCTGCCTTATCTCGGTGAGCGCGAGGGTAAGCAACTCCTCGGGCGTTTCGTCCAGCTTCTTCACCAGTTCGATCGTATGCACCTGGATGATGGCGCCGTTCATCACCTTCATGAAGTTCACATAAGCATGCAGTCCTTCGGCGGCTATGGAAAAGACATCGACATCGTTGATGGAGGGGTTCACGATGGTCGATTTGCTCTGGTACTTGTCGAGGAGTTCGAGCTTCTCCTTTACCAGGTGTGCCTTCTCGAACTCCAGGTTGGCGGCGTATTCCATCATCAGCTCCTTCAGCTGCTTTGCCACCATGGTGATGTTTCCCTTCACGATTTCGCGGATACCGAGGATGGAGCGGTCGTAGTCTTCGGCTGATTGCCGGTCCTCGCAGGGTCCCTTGCAGTTGCCCAGGTGAAACTCCAGGCAGACCCGGAACTTCCCGGCTTTGATGTTCTTTTCCGTGAGACTAAGAGTGCAGTTCCTCAGTGGGAAGAGCTGCCGGGTAAGGTCGAGCAGGGTATGCATCAGCCTGCCGTTGGCATAGGGGCCGAAATACTGGGAGCCGTCGCGGGTAACATTCCGGGTGGGAAAAACCCGAGGAAAAGGTTCGTTCTTTATGCAGATCCAGGGGTAGGTCTTGTCGTCCTTAAGCGCTACATTGTAGTGCGGCATATAC
>CAYHCQ010000151.1:0-7523 GCA_964355115.1 uncultured Prolixibacteraceae bacterium
GTGGGGATATTGAGAGAATTGATAACTTTCTTATGTCGCAAAGACAATAGAATCTTTCTATTGTGTTCGATTGTCCTATCCCACGGTACAAATCGGAACTCAATGCTGGATGGCCGCCAACCTGAACCAGGGAACACAGATCACCTCTTCTCAGGTTCAGTTCGACAATTGTGTCGATGAAAAGTACTGTTTCGGCAACATTGCTATGTTTTACAGTTTCTTCGGCACTTGCAAAAAGAACGAAGTCGATCCCCAGAAATGGCTTACCCATGTCATCAACAACATCAACGATACTAAAGCCATTCAGCTCAAAGAACTGCTCCCCACTGACACAGCCTCACAGTTACGCATGAAAAAGAGGAGGGATGGTGAGTAGCCCGGAACGATCATGACCCCCGGGATACCATAATGGTGTTGAAACTCCTTCAGTGGATACAGTGCCCGGTACCTCACGCTCGGGGAGTCGGGGCCGAAGAGTGCAAACCAATATATATAACTTATCCTCATGGTAAATCTATCCGGTTTATATCAGTTTCTCTGGTTTGAAATGCTACCCGTAAAGGTATTTTGTTTTCATTACACAGGCAACCAAATAAAGTTAATTTGTGAGATGGAAAAAAGTACTAATTTTGAATCCCCCATACTGCCCAACCTATGTCAGCCGACGATAAAAACACCCGCACGGGTAACTCACCCGAACATGTTGATGTAGAGAAACTTGTTTATGAAAACAGGGAACGGTTAAAGGAGTTGGCTGCCATCAATGAGACTGCGGCCATTATCAGGAAAAACAAGTCGATCCCTGAAACACTGTATGAGATATGCCAGATTCTGCCAAAGGCCTGGCAGTTTCCCGAACATACCGTTGTCAGGATGAGGTTTGAGGAGATGGAGTTCACCAGCGCGGGATTCCTTGAAACGCAGTGGAAGCAGGAGCAGGTTTTCGAAACCATCGACAATCTGCAGGGTACCATGGAGATCTTCTACCTCAAGGAGTTCCCCCAAGCTGCGGAAGGGCCTTTCCTTACCGAGGAGAGGAATCTTGTTGTGAGCCTGGCAAGCCTGATCGAGGGCTACCTGAATGGAGTAAAAGGACGTGAGGGGCGTTATATTACCGGTGAGCGGCTCAAGGAGCTGAGTGCAATCAACCAGACCACAGCGATCCTGCGTACCGGGAAGCCAATCGAAGAGGCGCTTCACCAGATCTGTCTGGTCCTGCCCAAGGCATGGCAATACCCCGATTATGCCGTTTGCCGCATCAAATACGGCAACATGGAGCTGAAGAGCCCTGGGTTCAGGGAATCCGCCTGGTCACAGAAGCAGGTTTTTGAGACCATCGACAGCCAGGTCGGGTTTATTGAGATATGCTATACCAAAGGATTCGCTGCATCGTATGAAGGTCCCTTTCTCGAGGAGGAACGGCACCTGATCATCAACCTTGCCAATCTCATTGCCGGTTACCTTAACTCGGTGAAGGGAAAGGCAATCCTGAGACGGACTGCGCCAAAGGTGGTTCCGGAAAAGAGCCCCGATCCCACCGGGTCGAAATACAGCCGGCAGCTGCTGCAGACCTTCCTCAACAGAAACAACTACAACCGCGATATCTATCACGACCTTATGCCTTTCAAGGTTAAGGAGATCCTCCTGGTAGCCAACCTCTACGATGCCTACAGCATTGAGAAGGAGGGCAGGTTCAGCGAGCATGTGCTGGGTGAATTTTATGCACTCAGCCTGAGTACCATGCCGCGCATCACCGGGGTTTCGACCACCGAGGAGGTAATGGAGCAGCTCAACACCAAGCACTATGACCTGATCATCATCATGATCGGCACCGACAAGCAGTTTCCGGTCGAACTGAGCAAGCGGGTGAAAGACCAGTTTCAGTACATCCCGGTTTTTTTACTGCTTAACAGCAACACCGACGTGGTCCTGTTCGAGGAGAAACCGGCTCACCTTACCTGGGTTGACAGGATCTTCGTGTGGAACGGCGATTCCAAGATCTTCTTCGCAATGATCAACTACCTCGAAGACAAGATCAATCTCGAAAACGATACCAATATAGGTATGGTGCGTGTGATCCTGCTTGTGGAGGACTCGGCGAAATATTACTCACTCTATCTTCCTATGCTTTACAACATTGTGCTGGAGCAGACGAAGCACATCATCGAGGATGTTACCACCGACGAGCTTTATCGCATCCTGCGGCTGAAGGCACGGCCGAAGATCCTGCTTGCCTCCACCTACGAAGAGGCGCTCTACATCTTCAACAAATACAAGGAGTACGTCCTCTGCCTGATCTCGGATGTGAAGTTCAAGAAAGATGGTAAACTCAACGAGAATGCAGGATTCAACCTCGTAAAACACATGCGCAAGGAGATCAAGGATCTGCCTATCGTTCTCCAGTCTTCAGACGATAATAATTCGCAGAACGCATACGAACTCAAGGCCTCCTTCATCAGCAAGAACTCCGAAACGCTGCTTCTCGACTTCAAGAGCTTTATCACCCACTACCTGGGTTTCGGGAACTTCATATACCGCGACAAGGAGGGTGGGCAGATTGCCATTGCGCGGTCGCTGAAGGAGTTTGAGGAACTGCTGAAGACCATTCCCGAGGAGTCGCTGCTCTACCATGCCCGCAAAGACCATTTCTCTCTCTGGCTCATGGCCCGCGGCGAGATCCAGGTAGCGAAGATCCTCAACCCTGCCAAAGTTACCGACTTCAAGGATCCGGCAGCACTGCGCGAACACCTGATCAACGTTATCCAGCATTTCCGCAATGAGCAGAATATGGGGAAGGTGATCCCCTTCGAGGAGTCATCCATCACCGACGAGCGCAATATCCTGGCCCTTACGGAAGGGGCGCTGGGAGGAAAGGGGCGGGGACTGGCCTTCATCAACACCCTGATCTACAACTACGATTTTTCGCAGCATGTTCCCAATATCAACATCCGAACGCCCAAAACATCCATTATCGGCACCGATGAGTTCGAGTACTTCCTCGACCGGAACAAACTCCGCGAGCGTGCTGTTACAGAAACTGATTATGATGAGATCAAGCGGCTCTTCATTGATGGAAAACTCACTGAGACCCTCATTCGCAAGCTCAAGCTGATCATTAAAAACATCACCAAACCCCTTGCCATCCGCTCGTCGGGACTCTTTGAAGATTCTCTGAACCAGCCCTTTGCCGGTATTTTTGAAACCTATCTCATCCCCAATATACATTCCGATCCGGCTGTGCGCCTGGAACAATTAATGGATGCCATCAAGCTGGTTTATGCTTCTGTTTACTCACCCATAGCCAAAGGCTATATCGAGGCGGTGAATTACCGGATCGACCAGGAGAAGATGGCTGTGGTCATTCAGGAGGTGGTGGGTCACCAGTACCAGGATGTCTTCTATCCGCATATAAGTGGCGTTGCGCAGTCGTACAACTATTACCCGTTTGCCCACATGAAGCCCGAAGAGGGCTTTGCGGTTACCGCACTCGGACTGGGCCGCTACGTGGTGGAGGGTGAGAAGGCGTTTCGGTTTGCCCCGCAATATCCCGACCTGGAGATCAATTCGCCCAAGGATATGTACAAGAGTTCACAGCTCTACTTTTACGCGGTCGACCTGGCCAAGAAAGATGTGAACCTGCTGGAGGGAGAAGATGCAGGGTTGCGTAAGCTTGATATTTACGATGCCGAGATGCATGGCACGCTGAAACACCTGGCCTCTGTTTACTCCGTCGAGAACAACCGCATTACTGCGGGGTTACGCGATGCCGGTCCAAGGGTAATCAACTTCGCCGACATCCTCAAATACAATTATATCCCGATGGCCAAAACCATCGAAGTGGTGCTCGATGTGGTAAAAGAGGCCATGGGTTCTCCGGTGGAGATCGAATTTGCCATCGACCTTACCAAGGATGAAAATTACAACGCCTCATTTTACCTGTTGCAGATAAAGCCGTTGATCGGGAATGCAACCGATTATGAGGTCGATATGAGCAAGATAGACCGGAACACCATTCTTCTCTATTCCGAAAAGGAGATGGGCAACGGGATAATGGACGACATTCACGATATTGTATTCGTTGATCCCGATACTTTTGACAAGAGTA
Organism: uncultured Prolixibacteraceae bacterium; assembly: GCA_964355115.1. Taxonomy (GTDB): domain Bacteria; phylum Bacteroidota; class Bacteroidia; order Bacteroidales; family FEN-979; genus JANXZO01. The sequence continues at coordinate 4,106 of CAYHCQ010000151.1, forward strand.
AAACCCTGGAGATGGCCGATGAGATCGATAAGATCAACAAGGAGATGGGAAAGAGCGGCAGAAAATATATCCTGATCGGTCCCGGACGGTGGGGAACGCGCGACCGTTTTATCGGCGTTCCGGTAGCCTGGCCGCAGATCAGCAATGCACGGGTCATCGTTGAGACCAGCCTCGAAGGCTTCCCGCTCGATGCTTCGTCGGGATCACATTTCTTCCACAACGTCACCTCCATGAATGTCGGTTATTTCTGCGTTCAGCCTGAACTTTCCGATAGTTTCATCCGGTACGATATGCTTAGAAATCTGCCGGAGATCACCAAAACCGAATACTTCTCCATTGCCCGTTTTGAAAATCCGGTAACGGTGAGGATGGATGGGAAAAAGAGGATCTCGGTCATTACTGTATAAAATAGAAATCCAAAATAGAAACCCAAAACAGGAACCTATGCGCATTACCCGTATCAACACGACAGAACCACTTGCCTGCCCGGATGTACCGGATCTCTCCCTGCTGGATCCGCTGATAGTAAAACACAAAGGGAAAAAGGGAAACCTCATCCCCCTGCTTCAGGGAGCCCAGGAACTATATGGCTTTATTCCCCGCGCTGCTTTTGAAAAACTTGCCGCCGAAACCGGTATTCCTATGAGCGATATGTTCGGCGTTGCCACATTCTATGCCCAATTCCGCCTTGCCCCTGTGGGGAAGAATATCATCAAGGTTTGTCATGGCACCGCCTGTCATGTTCAGAATGCGGTTGAGATTACCGAAGCGATCGAAGAGGCCTTGAAAATCAAGGATGGTGAAACCACCGAGGACCGTTTTTACACCCTCGAGTCGGTTGCCTGCCTTGGCTGCTGCTCCCTCGCCCCGGTGATGATGATTGGCGAACAGACCTACGGCAAACTTACCGGTAACGAGGCGGTGAAAATTGTGAAGAACATAAAACTCTCTGCCATAACTCATAACTCTTAACTCTTCACTCTTAACTCTTAAAATATATGAATACTACTGTAACAGTAGGTCTTGGAAGCTGCGGAATCGCCGCAGGAGCGAACAAGACGTATGAAAAGATAAAAGCCCTGAAGGAATCGGAAAACCTGGATTTCGACCTTCGAAAGACCAGCTGTGTCGGCATGTGTTACCGTGAACCACTGGTAGAGATTACCGATGAGACCGGAACCTACCTTTATGGTGAGGTGGATGCCGACCGTGCCGTGGAGGTGATAGAAAAGCACATCAACCAGCAGGATCCCATCCGCGACTACATTGTTTACACCGACCTGTTCGATGCTCCCGAAAATGATTTCATCGGGTCGCAAGTGAAGATAGTGCTTCGAAACTGCGGATACATGGATCCCGAATCTATCTCCGAATATGAAGCCCGCGGCGGATATGCCGCCATCAGGAAGATCGCCATGGAGAAGATAAGCCGCGAGACGGTGATCGACACCATTCTGAAGTCGGGCCTCAGGGGCCGTGGCGGTGGTGGTTTTTCCACCGGGATGAAGTGGAAGTTTGCCAATGCAAACAAGTCGGCCGATAAATATGTCATATGCAATGCCGATGAGGGCGACCCCGGTGCTTTTATGGACCGTTCCGTTCTGGAGGGCGATCCCCACTCTGTGCTGGAAGGGATGATCATTGCTGCCTTTGCCATTGAAGCAACAGGCGGTGTGATATACTGCCGGGCAGAATATCCGCTGGCCATCAAGCGGCTGAACATTGCCATCAAGCAGGCCCATGAAAAGGGATATCTTGGAAAGAATATTTTTGGTATCGAAGGATTCAACCTCGATGTATACATCAAGGAGGGGGCAGGCGCCTTTGTATGCGGCGAAGAGACAGCCCTCATCGCTTCCATCGAAGGTGAACGCGGGATGCCGCGCAAACGTCCGCCGTTTCCGGCCGCTTCCGGTTTGTGGAAAAAGCCGACCAACATTAACAACGTGGAAACCTTTGCCAACATTCCATGGATCATAGTGAACGGGGCAGAGGCTTATGCAAAATACGGAACAGAGAAGAGCAAGGGCACCAAAGTGTTCGCCCTGGCCGGAAAAATCAGACGGTCGGGACTTGTAGAGGTTCCGATGGGAATGACAATCAAGGATGTGATCTTCAAGCTTGGCGGAGGGATCAAGAACAACAAACGGTTCAAGGCTGTTCAGCTGGGCGGTCCCTCTGGCGGCTGTATCCCCGAATTCCTCTCCGATACCATCGTCGATTACGATTCGGTGAATGCCACCGGGGCCATCATGGGCTCAGGAGGTATGGTTGTTATGGACGAAACCACCTGCATGGTCGACGTGGCCAAGTTCTTCCTCGACTTCACGCGCAAAGAGAGTTGCGGAAAGTGCACCTTCTGCCGGATGGGAACAAAACGTATGCTCGAGATCCTCGATCGCATCACCAACGGCCACGGCCGGGAAGGCGATATCGAAAAACTCGAAGAGCTGGCCTACCAGATCAAAGACAATTCGCTTTGCGGTCTCGGGCAAACGGCTCCGAACCCGGTTCTTACCACCATCCGTTACTTCCGTGATGAATATGAGGCGCATATTTCCCATAAAAAGTGCCCGGCCAAAGTCTGCCGTCCCTTGCTTACCTATACCGTGGATGAGGAGAAGTGCACCGGCTGTATGGTCTGCCTCAAAAACTGCCCGGTAAAAGCCATATCCGGCGAACGTAAGCAGGTTCATCATATCGACCAGGATACCTGCACAAAGTGCGGAGTGTGCTATTCAAAGTGCAAGTTCGCATCCATCAATTTGTCGTGACACGTGACGCGTGACAAAATCAGGTCACCCGTCACCCGTCACGCGTCACGCGTCACCAAAAAGTAATATAGAAACTGAAACTTATAATATTTCTTTCAATGTCTGACAATTCATTAAATATCATACTCAACGGAAACATCGTAAAGGGCGCTCCCGGTGAAACCATTCTTGATGTAGCGCGGCGCAATGATGTTGAGATCCCTACCCTCTGCAACGATGACCGTCTGGAGCCATTCACCTCATGCTATGTATGCGTGGTGGAAGTTGAAGGCATGCGGGGCCACCAGCCCTCGTGCTCGACAAAAATTACAGAAGGAATGAAGATCATTACCGACAACGAAGGCATTCGCAAGTCGCGGAAGATGGCTCTGGAACTGATGCTCAGCAACCATTACGCCGACTGTATCGGTCCCTGCAAGCAGACCTGCCCGGCGGGTGTCGATGTTCAGGGGTACATCTCCCTGATCGACAAAGGGCTTTACAATGATGCAGTAGCCCTCATTAAGGAGACCAACCCGCTGCCCGCCATTTGCGGCCGTGTTTGTGTTCGCCCTTGTGAAACGGAGTGCCGCCGTAACCTGCTGGATGAAGGAGCACCTGTGGGTATCGACTATCTTAAGCGCTATGCATCCGACATCGATCTT
>CAYHCQ010000152.1:0-7401 GCA_964355115.1 uncultured Prolixibacteraceae bacterium
ACCGGGCCGAAGATGCGTTCGCAGAACAAGCCATCACGTTCAGGTTTATAGGTCCTGTAATTGATGGTCTCCGGCTTGAGCACCTCTCCGCTGGACATCTCCAGTATTTTTTCCGGCGAAGCAAGACTGATGGTAATCTTGGAAAAACTGCTGTTAACCTGACCGTCTTTTCTGTAAGCCATATTTATTTTTTTGTCGATTGAAAACGAAAAACACTAATTCACACTCAGGGGCTGGCAATCGCCGCCGGATCAATCAAACGTAAGGTTCAACCCGAGGCCACGAAGTTCGTGGACAAGAACGTTGAACGATTCGGGGATACCCGGTGTCGGCATGGATTCGCCCTTGACAATGCTTTCGTACGCCTTGGCACGGCCAATGACGTCATCCGATTTAACGGTCTGGATCTCAAGCAGGATATTTGCGGCACCGAAAGCTTCCAGTGCCCAGACTTCCATTTCACCAAATCGCTGACCCCCAAACTGGGCTTTACCACCGAGGGGCTGCTGTGTAATCAGTGAATAGGGTCCGATAGAGCGGGCATGCATCTTGTCGTCGACCATATGGTGCAACTTCAGGATGTAAATATAGCCCACGGTAGTTGGCTGATCGAAGCGCTCTCCGGAAAGACCGTCGTGCAGGTAAACTTTACCGTTGCGCGGCAGTCCGGCCTTCTCCATATAATCGTTGATCTGGCCTATGGTTGCACCATCAAAGATTGGCGTAGTAAATTGAAGGTTCAAACGTTTTCCGGCCCAGCCGAGAATGGTTTCGTAGATCTGGCCCAGGTTCATACGGGAAGGTACGCCAAGAGGGTTCAAAACAACATCAACCGGAGTTCCATCTTCAAGGAACGGCATATCCTCTTCACGAACGATACGTGCAACGATGCCCTTGTTTCCGTGACGACCGGCCATCTTATCCCCAACCTTAAGCTTCCGCTTCTTGGCGATATAAACTTTGGCCATCTGAACTATGCCGGCAGGAAGGTCGTCACCAACCACGGCTACGAATTTCTTGCGGTTATGAACGCCCTGAATCTCCTTGAACTTGATAATGAAGTTATTGATCAGGATCTTGATAAGATCATTCTTATCCTTGTCGGCCGTCCATTTATTCGGGTTAATATTAAGATAATCAATTTCGTACAGGTTCTTTGTTGTGAACTTGGTTCCCTTGGCAATAAGTTCCTGCTTGAAATTATTGAACACGCCCTGTGAAACCTTAGCATTGACAAGCACATTCAGTTTTTCGACAAGTTTGTTCTTAACTTTTTCGACATCCTTCTGGTACTCGTCTTCGAGTTTCTTAAGATCATCTTTCTCTTTGGCCTTGGCCTTCCGGTCTTTGATAATCCTTGAAAAGAGTTTCTTCTCGATGACAACGCCCTTCATGGAAGGGGGTGCTTTAAGTGAAGCATCTTTCACATCGCCTGCCTTGTCGCCGAAAATGGCACGAAGCAGTTTTTCTTCCGGCGTGGGATCACTTTCACCCTTCGGAGTAATCTTTCCGATTAGTATATCCCCTTCATTCACTTCGGCACCGATGCGGATCAGACCGTTTTCATCAAGGTCTTTAGTTGCTTCAGCACTAACATTCGGGATGTCGTTTGTAAGTTCTTCAACCCCGCGCTTGGTATCGCGCACTTCGAGGGTAAACTCTTCAATATGGATGGATGTGAAGATATCTTCCTTCACAACCTTCTCGGAGATGACGATTGCATCCTCAAAGTTGTAACCTTTCCATGGCATGAAAGCCACCATCAGATTGCGCCCCAGAGCAAGCGATCCGTCTTTTGTCGCATAACCTTCGCAGAGCACCTGTCCTTTGGAAACCTTATCCCCTTTCCGAACGATCGGACGGAGGTTTACACAGGTATTCTGGTTGGTACGGGCAAATTTGGTCAGGGTATAGCGTTTGGTATCGTCGTCAAAGCTAACCAGCCGTTCTTTTTCATCGCGGATATAGCGGATAACAATTTCATTGGCATCCACATATTCAACAGTTCCTTCGCCTTCGGCATTGATAAGAACGCGTGAATCGCGGGCCACCAGGTCTTCGATGCCGGTTCCTACAATGGATACCTCGGGGTTCAATAACGGAACAGCCTGGCGCATCATGTTCGATCCCATAAGTGCACGGTTGGCATCATCGTGTTCGAGGAACGGGATGAGGGAAGCCGCGATCGAAGCGATCTGGTTAGGTGCAGTATCGACAAGGTCAACTTTGGTTTTGTCAACAATAGGATAGTCGGCCAGGAAACGGACCTTGACTTTACTTTCGTTGAAATGGCCTTTACTGTCCATCGGAGTTGTAGCCTGGGCAATAATTTTATGTTCTTCCTCTTCCGCGGTTAGATAAACTGGCTGTTCTTCCAAAGCCACACGTCCTTCGATGACCCTGTGATAAGGGGTTTCGATAAAACCAAGTTTGTCGATCTTGGCATAAACGCAAAGTGAGGAGATAAGACCGATATTCGGACCTTCCGGAGTTTCGATGGTACAGAGCCGGCCATAATGAGTATAATGGACGTCGCGCACTTCAAAACCGGCACGCTCACGGGAGAGACCACCTGGTCCGAGTGCGGAAATACGACGCTTGTGCGTGAGTTCCGACAACGGATTGGTCTGGTCCATGAACTGCGAGAGCTGGTTTGTCCCAAAGAAAGTATTGATAACCGACGAAAGCGTTTTGGCGTTAATCAGGTCCATCGGGGTGAAGACTTCATTGTCGCGCACATTCATACGTTCACGGATGGTACGTGCCATACGTGAGAGTCCAACACCGAACTGATTATAAAGCTGCTCACCTACGGTTCTGACGCGGCGGTTGCTCAAGTGGTCGATATCGTCGATTTCGGCTTTCGAATTAACGAGTTCGATCAGGTATTTTATAATGGAGATGATGTCTTCCTTGGTAAGAACTTTAGTCTCCACCGGGGTGGTAAGGTTCAGTTTGCGGTTGATCCGGTAACGGCCAACATCGCCAAGGTCATATCGTTTGTCGGAGAAAAACAGTTTCTCAATAATCCCGCGGGCTGTTTCTTCATCGGGGGGTTCTGCATTACGTAACTGACGGTAGATAAATTCAACAGCCTCTTTTTCCGAGTTTGCAGGGTCCTTCTGCAGCGTATTGAAAATAATTGAGTAATCAGTTATCAGTGCCTCTTCACGATGGATCAGTATGGCTTTGATACCGGCGTCAAGAATCTGATCGATATGATCATTCTCGAGGATGGTCTCACGCTCTATGATTACCTCCGTACGTTCGATTGAAACTACTTCACCTGTATCCTCATCAACGAAGTCTTCAATCCATGACCGCACCACACGGGCGGCCAGTTTTGAGCCAACTACACGTTTCAGTGCTGCCCGGCTTACTTTTATTTCCTGGGCCAGGCCGAAGATCTCAAGGATGTCCTTATCGGTTTCAAAACCGATGGCACGCAGCAGTGTAGTAACCGGAAGTTTCTTTTTCCGGTCAATATACGCATACATAACGTTGTTGATATCGGTTGTGAATTCAATCCAGGAACCCTTGAAGGGGATGATCCTGGCTGAGTACAACTGAGCGCCATTCGCATGGAAACTGGTACTGAAAAACACACCCGGGGAACGGTGAAGTTGTGAAACAACGACCCGTTCTGCTCCGTTTATCACGAAAGTTCCGCGTGGAGTCATATAGGGAATCATACCAAGATAGACGTCCTGGATAATCGTTTCAAAATCTTCGTGTTCCGGATCAGTACAATAGAGTTTCAGCTTGGCTTTCAGAGGTACACTGTAAGTCAGGCCGCGTTCAATACACTCTTCAATTGAATACCTGGGAGGATCGATGAAATAATCCAGAAATTCGAGCACGAAGTTGTTCCTTGCGTCGGAAATCGGGAAGTTTTCAGCAAAAACCTTGTATAAGCCTTCGTTGACCCTGTTTTCAGGATTGGTTTCCAGTTGGAAGAAATCCTGAAAGGACTTCACCTGAATGTCAAGAAAATCAGGATACTCAGCTTGTATCTTGGTAGATCCAAAGCGAATTCGTTCGGTTTTTTTTGAAGCCAAGGTTGTCGGTTTTTAATCCCGCCACGTCGACGGGAAAGTTTCAAATTAATTCTTATTGTACTTCTCCGGAGGCAGTTTTCCTGCGTCTGGTCGTGTAAAATAAGTCATAGACCTCTTCACTTTTGGAAGAGATCTATGACCTACTTATGGTATAAGAAAGAATCGTCTTACTTGATTTCAACCTCTGCACCAGCCTCCTTTAATTGAGCAAACAATGCATCTGCTTCGTCTCTGGTTACACCTTCTTTAATCGCTTTAGGTGCAGCATCTACTAATTCCTTGGCTTCTTTCAGACCAAGGCTGGTAAGTTCCTTAACTAATTTAACTACGGCTAACTTCGCCTGTCCTGCTGATTTCAGGATAACGTCGAAGGTTGATTTTTCCTCAACAACAGGAGCAGCAGCGGCAGCGGGACCGGCAACAGCAACAGCTGCAGCAGCGGGTTCGATACCATACTCATCCTTAAGGATCTTTGCTAATTCATTAACCTCTTTAACCGTCAAATTAACTAACTGTTCTGCAAAAGCTTTTAAATCTGCCATTTTGATTACTTTTTATAATTGTTAATAATTGCTTTTTTTGTTTATTGTCGGGTCGGCTTCAAAACCGGTCCCTTCAATGGCCGACTCAATGAGTCGTACCTTACTCAGGCCGTTCCGATAACGTCTTTACAACACCGGCGATGGTATTGCCTCCAGACTGTAATGCCGAAAGGACATTCTTTGCCGGAGACTGCAGCAGGCCAATGAGGTCGCCAAGAAGTTCGTACTTGGATTTGATATTTACCAATGCATCCAGCTGATCGTCGCCAAAGTAGAAGGATTCCTCTACAAAAGCGCTTTTCAGAATGGGCTTCGGGGAGGTCTTGCGGAATTCCTTGATAAGTTTGGCCGGATCGCCTGAAACTTCCGAAAACATAATGGAAGTTGGGCCTACAAGAGTAGGGTAGAGTTCCTCGAAGGATCTGCCGCTCTTTTCCATTGCCTTATGCAGCAAGGTATTCTTGACCACCGTAAGCTTAACATTCCTTTTGAAGCACGTTCTCCTCAACCTGCTTGTAGTCTCTGCATTAAGTGCCGAGGTATCAGTCAGGTAGAAGGTGTTGGCGCTTTTGAGCTGCTCAGCCAGGGAATCGATAAGCTGGTTTTTTTCGTCTTTTTTCATGATATAATTCTCTCAAAAGTTCAGTAATAATGGTTAAACCGTTTTAGGATCAACCTGAATGCTGGGGCTCATTGTACTCGACATGTAAATGCTTTTCACATAAGTACCCTTTGCCGAAGCAGGTTTCAGTTTGATGATCGTTTGAAGGAGTTCATGGGCATTTTCCACGATTTTCTCCGGGTCGAAGGAAGCTTTCGCAACCGAAGCGTGAATAATACCGAATTTGTCCACCTTGAAGTCGATTTTACCGGCTTTCACCTCTTTAACGGCCTTTCCAATTTCCATGGTAACGGTCCCCGTCTTGGGGTTGGGCATCAAACCGCGAGGTCCGAGGATCTTTCCTAAAGCACCAACCTTGGCCATAACACTGGGCATGGTAATGATCACGTCAACGTCCGTCCATCCTCCCTTGATCTTGTCGACATATTCGTCGAGACCAACGAAATCTGCACCAGCTTCTATTGCTTCGGCCTCTTTATCGGGGGTACAAAGCACGAGAACACGGATGGTTTTTCCGGTACCATGCGGAAGCGTAACGATACCACGAACCATCTGATTGGCCTTACGGGGATCAACCCCGAGGCGGACATCAATATCTACGGATGAATCAAATTTCGTACTGCTGATCTGTTTAACAATACCTGCTGCATCCGACAGCGAATAAACGGCGTCTTTATCAAATTTCGATAAGGCAACCTTCCTCTTTTTTGTAAGCTTTATCATCGCTTTCTTTTTGTTTATGGAGGCACACATTGTGCACCTATACTTGTGTTAACTATGAGGTCAATAGAAACACACCAATCCGGCTGCTGTGAATTAGTGTTTGAAAGGTGATTCGCCTGTGACAGTGATTCCCATGCTGCGGGCAGTCCCTGCGACCATTTTCGCGGCCGATTCAAGGGTGAATGCATTCAGGTCGGGCATCTTGTCTTCCGCGATTTTCTTCACCTGGTCCCAGGATACGGCGGCCACCTTGTTGCGGTTAGGCTCCGGGGATCCTTTGGGAAGTTTTGTAGCTTCGAGTAGCTGTACAGCAACGGGAGGGGTCTTAACGATAAAATCGAACGACTTATCTCTGTATACAGTAATGATAACGGGAATCAATTTCCCTGCTTTATCCTGTGTACGTGCATTGAACTGCTTGCAGAACTCCATGATATTCACACCCTTGGCACCCAATGCAGGTCCTACCGGGGGTGAGGGGTTGGCTGCTCCTCCCTTGATCTGTAACTTGATAATACCAGTAACTTCTTTTGCCATTTTATTTGTTATTAAGATACAGACGCACAGCAGTGCGTCTTTACTATTCTTTCTGTACTTGCATAAAACTCAGCTCCAGGGGGGTCTTCCTTCCGAAGATCTTCACCATCACCTTGAGCTTTTTCTTCTCCTCATTTATTTCTTCGATCATACCGCTGAAGCTGTTGAACGGACCGTCGATAACGGTAACCGTTTCACCAACTATAAACGGGATGTTCACATCTTCACCCTGCTCCGACAATTCATCGAATTTTCCCAGGATCCTTTTCACCTCTGAAGGGCGAAGCGGATGGGCTTCTCCTTTTGCTCCAAGGAATCCGAGAACGCCGGGAATGTTCCTTATAATGTGGGGTACCTCCCCAACAAGATTCGCTTCGATCAATACATAACCGGGGAAGTAGTTTCGCTCTTTACTTACTTTTTTCCCGTTCCGGATCATGTAAACTTTCTCAGTAGGAATAAGCACTTGTGAAATATACTCCTGGAGTTTCAGGTTGGATATCTCGCTTTCGAGATATTGCTTCACCTTCTTCTCGTTACCGGAGATAGCTCTCACCACGTACCATTTTTTGGTTACTTCACTCATGCCTATTATGAGATTTATGCGTGATTATTCCGATTGACATTAGATAAATCAGCTCTTGATAAATTAGAAGAGCTTGTAGAACTGGATCAGGACGTTGCGAAAAACTTCATCCATGGCGAAGACGACGATGGCGATGATCAGAGAAGCTACTGAAACCACAATGGCACTTCCCTGCAATTCCGACCAGGTCGGCCAGGATACCTTGTGCATCAGCTCATCATAGCTTTCCTTTGCGTAGGTGACGAATTTATTGTTAGCCATTTATCTAATAATTAATGTTGCACGGGTGGTAGGAATCGAACCCACAGCCTACGGTTTTGGAGACCGCCACTC
>CAYHCQ010000153.1:0-7394 GCA_964355115.1 uncultured Prolixibacteraceae bacterium
AGAGATTTAGCGGGAGTCGTGGGTGATGCATGACACGTGCCGCGTGACACGTGACGCGTGACGCGTGAAAAGTAAAAGTGAAGAGTTGCTCCTAATGGAGTATACGTGATTTACGTATAACAAGTTAGCGATACACTTTCCTTAATTTCAGTATTTTACAGGATTGCAGGTGATTCTCAATCACCCTAACATTGCATGTGAAATAATTAACAAATAAATCACTGCAATGAAAAATCTTATTACCCTATTGTTATTGGTTGTGTCGCTGAACCTGGCGCCATTAAACCATGGATACACCCAGGAATCGCCTGAACCTGTTGAAACTCCCGGGGCTGCTGCACAGCTTAACCTTGGAGCTGACCTCGTAAGCCGTTATATATGGCGTGGCCGCGATTACGGGAACTCACCTTCGGTGCAGCCTAACGTCTCCTTTTCGGTTGCCGGTTTTAAGATCGGTGCATGGGGAAGCTACGGACTCGCTCAGTCGACAAAAAAAATCAATGACTCAACACTGGTCAACATGGGCCACTATGCTGAGATGGACCTCTACATATGCTATACCTACAAATGGTTCACGCTGCAGGTGACCGATTTCTTCTTCCCGAATCCGCTCAATGCCAACGACGGGAATAAGTACTACAACTATGAGAATGCAACTACCGGTCACACACTCGAAGGGTGCCTGATGTTTGCCGGTCCCGACAAATTCCCGTTGCAACTGACCGTCTCAACCCTGTTTTACGGGGCCGATAAGAATAAAGACAGTGTGGGTGTTTATGGAGCCGGAACGAAGAACAACTACTCCACCTATATTGAAGCAGCCTATATCTTTAAGCTGAAGAAGATTGGCGTCGACCTCAAACCCTTTGTCGGGGGAATTCCTTTTGGATCGTCATGGTATGGCGATTACGCCGGTATTGTGAACTGCGGGCTCACTGCCTCAAAAACCATCTCCATAACCGATAAATTCTCGCTGCCATTATATGTATCTGCAATCACCAACCCCCAGGCAGAAAGCGTGTTCCTTGTTGTGGGAGTGACTTTGTGACTTTGTGACTCTGTGACTCTGTGACTCTGTGACTAATAAATAAATTCAAACGAAAATCGTAAATCGTCTAATCTAAAATCAATTCTATGGGAACTATCGATGTTGGTTCAACCGGGTTTATGCTATTATCGGCCAGCCTGGTCATGTTAATGACGCCGGCACTGGCGTTTTTCTACGGCGGTCTCGCTACCAAACGAAACATCCTGGGCATCATGATCCAGAGCTTTGCATCGCTGGGCTGGACTACCGTGTTGTGGTTTACCTTCGGGTATTCGCTTTGTTTCAGCGGAGGTGAAGGAGGATTTTTTGGCAATCTGGACAAAGCATTCCTCAATGGTGTTTCGATCGATTCGATCTATGCAGGAAACGGAAAGATCCCTGAAATCGTCTTCATCGTGTACCAGATGATGTTTGCCATTATAACACCGGCGCTCATCACGGGGGCCTTTGTGAACCGTGTGCGATTCAGTGCCTATATGATCTTTCTCACGGTCTGGCAGATACTCGTTTACTACCCGTTTGTACATATGATATGGGGTGGCGGACTGCTGGCACAGTGGGGTATCCTCGACTTTGCCGGTGGTATCGTGGTACACGCCACAGCCGGTTTTGCTGCACTTGCCGCGGTTTTCTTCGTTGGCGCACGTACCGATAAAAACTCAACGCCGAACAGCATTCCGCTCGTTGCTATCGGCAGCGGATTACTCTGGTTTGGCTGGTACGGATTTAATGCCGGCAGTGAACTCCAGGTCGACAAGATAACCGCCCTGGCATTTATCAACACCGATGTGGCCGCCTCTTTCGCTACTGCCGCCTGGGTTGCCATTGAGTGGATCAGGGAAAGGAAACCCAAACTGATTGGTTTGCTAACCGGGTCCATTGCAGGGCTGGCCACAATTACACCCTGTGCGGGGTATGTTCCGATGTGGTCGGCACCCATCATTGGGGTGGCGGCAGGCGCGTGCTGCTACCTTGCGGTAATGCTTAAAAACAGGATGAAATGGGATGATGCCCTCGATGTATGGGGGGTTCACGGTGTAGGGGGAGTCCTCGGAACCATCCTGCTCGGGGTATTCGCCACAAAAGCCATCAATCCTGCCGTTCTTAGCGAAGGCTTATGGTTTGGAGAAAGCACATTTTTCTTCAAACAGCTCATCGTTGTGCTTGCATCGGCCGCCTATGCCTTTATTTTCACCTATATCATGCTGGCTCTCATTAACCTGATCACCAAAGTAAGAGTAGATGAGGAACATGAAAAAGTAGGTCTCGACGTTGCCCTTCACGGGGAGACAGCTTACGACGAAGGTAGCCTTTAAATACCTTGTCATACAAGCCTTTCCGATTTTCAAAGGTCCCGGTTCTTCCGGGACCTTTTTCTTTGTATTTTTGCAATCTGGAAACAGAGTAAGAATTTACCAGATAACACTGATGATTATCATAACAACAGTCAAAGAAACCAAGGCCTTTTTAAGTAAACAAAGATCAGCCGGAGTTACAATCGGATTCGTTCCAACCATGGGGGCCTTGCACAAAGGACACCTGAGGCTGATCAAGCAATCCTGTGCGGAAAATGATTTCACTGTGTGCAGTATTTTTGTAAACCCGATTCAGTTCAACAACCCCGAAGACCTGAAGAAATACCCCCGCACACTCACTCAGGATGTAAAACTGCTTGAAGAGGCAGGCTGCAACATGGTTTTTATTCCCTCTGCTGAAGAGATGTATCCAAATGGCAATTCCGGCGATATAGATATTGATTTCGGAATGCTTGACAAGGTAATGGAAGGCAGATACAGGCCGGGACATTTCAAGGGGGTGGCCATTGTGGTCAACAAACTTTTTGGGATTGTCGGGCCTACAAGGGCATATTTTGGAAAAAAGGATTTCCAGCAGCTGGCGATTATCAAACATATGGTAAAGGCTTTGTCCTTGCCTGTGGAGATCATTTCATGCGAAACCGTTCGCGAACCCGACGGGCTGGCAATGAGTTCCCGTAACATGCGGCTGAGTATTGCTGAACGCAATCTAGCTCCCCGCATTTATGAAGTATTATGCAAGGTGAAAGACAAACTGGGGAAGCAGCCCGTAAGGGAGGTGAAGGAGTGGGCAATAAAAAAGCTGGAAGAGACCAGCGAATTCCGTGTCGAGTATTTCGAGATCGGAGATAAAGAGAGCCTTCTGCCGATGGACAACTGGAGTCACAAAGATTCTGCCGTGGCATTCACCGCGGTCAACCTGGGCGATGTGAGGCTTATCGACAATATTGAACTTTTTTCGTAATTTTGCAGCATGATGCAGATTCAAGTATTAAAATCGAAGATCCATCGGGCTACAGTCACGGATGCCAACATCAACTATGTTGGTAGTGTCACCATTGACGAGAACCTGATGAATAGAGCGAATTTGATAGAATTTGAGAAGGTCCAGGTCCTCAATGTCAACAATGGAGAACGGATTGAAACCTATGTCATCAAGGGAAAAAAGGGTAGCGGGACCATCTGTCTGAATGGTGCAGCAGCCCGCAAATTTTTACCCGCCGACATTGTGATCATCGTCTCCTACGCCACCATGGATTTCGAAGCCGCCAAAAAATTTAAGCCCTCCATCGCATTTCCGGATTCAAAAAATCATCTTCCGAAGGAGAAAAAATAATTTGAATGACTGACCTGGTAGCTGAAGAAACTCCCCGGAAAAACTGGGGTTCTACGATCATTAAGTTCGTGCTGTTTCTCGGCCTTGGGCTCCTGATCATGTGGTTGTCACTTCGCGGGCTTACAGAAGAAGAGAAGGCACAGATACTCAACTCATTCCGTATTGCCAACTACAATTGGGTGATCCTTGCAATCCTGCTGGGCATCCTCAGTCACATCCTACGCACATTAAGATGGATACTTTTTTTCGAACCGATGGGTTATAAACCCTCCATGAAAGTCACCTTTTATGCTGTAATGGTCGGCTATTTTGCCAATATGGCCTTTCCCCGTCTGGGTGAAGTTACCCGCTGCGGGATTCTTTCGAAATATGAAAAGATCCCCTTTAACAAGTCTTTTGGCACGGTGGTAACGGAAAGGACCATCGACATGTTCATTTTCCTTGTCCTGTTTGTACTGATGATTTTTACCCAGGTAGGCACAATCGACCGTTACCTGGATGCAAATATTTACCCCAGATTTGCTGAAAAATTAGCCAACCCGATATTCAGCAGAATGTTCCTCATCCTCCTGGCAGGTACTGCCATAGCCATTCTCGCCTTGATTTGGCTCCTGAGGAAAAAAATTACCTCCTCTGCCTTTTTTGGTAAAATCGTCAGGCTGGCACTGGGATTCTGGGAAGGGCTTAAATCGCTGAGCCAGATCAGGAAACCCGGCCTTTTTATTTTTTACTCGCTTGCAATCTGGCTGCTCTACTTCCTGATGATCTATGTATGCTTTTTCTGTTTCACCGAAACATCGTCGCTATCGGCGGGTGCCGGTTTGTCGGCCCTGGTTTTAGGCAGTGTTGGCATCATGGTCACCCCCGGGGGGATCGGGATCTATCCGGCCATTGTGCAGGAAACCCTGCTTCTTTACGGAATTGCCAGAACAACAGGCCTTGCACTGGGCTGGATTGTGTGGACTGCACAAACTTGCATGATACTGATCGTTGGCGGAGTTTCACTCATTCTGTTATCATTCAATAAACAAGACGATGGAAAAGCTTAAAACCCTGAAAAGTAAAATCTTAACCTTGGAACAACTGCAGAAGCAGCTTGCCATCTGGCGATTCAAAGGTAAAAAGATCGTATTTTCAAACGGGTGTTTTGACATCCTTCACCTTGGACATATCGAATACCTTGCCAAGGCACGCGACCTTGGGCACATTCTCATTGTCGGGCTCAATTCCGATGAATCGGTACACCGGCTAAAAGGATCTCACCGGCCGGTAAACAAAGAGTTTGCCCGCGAGCTCACCCTGGCTGCTCTCAGCTTTGTTGATGCAGTTGTTGTGTTTACTGAAGATACTCCGTATAACCTGATCGAAATGGTTCAGCCGGATGTTCTTGTAAAGGGCAAGGATTATGAGGATAAGGAGATTGTTGGCAGCGATATTGTAAAAGCACGTGGCGGAGAGGTAATAACCATTGATTTGGTAAAAGGTTACTCCACCACGCATACCATCGAGAAAACCCATAAAGTTCACGTGTAAAATATATTTCTTCCATGTCAAAGGTAAAGACCGCCTTCTTCTGCCAGAACTGCGGGGCCCAATCGCCGAAGTGGATGGGCAAATGCAATTCCTGCGGAGAGTGGAATACCTTTGTTGAAGAGGTTATTCAGCGGGAGGAAAAAGGATCTGCAGCATCCGCCATTCGTGATCCACGATCAGTGATCCCTGTGCGGATTTCGGATGTTACCTTCAGTCACGAAGCCCGCATCAACACCCATGACCAGGAACTCAACCGGGTGCTCGGGGGCGGACTGGTACCCGGATCGGTTACATTGATCGGCGGTGAACCCGGCATTGGAAAATCGACCCTCATGCTCCAGGTGGCACTTAAATGCTCCGATCAGAAAGTTCTTTACATCAGCGGGGAGGAGAGTGAACAGCAGATCCGCATGCGCGCCGAGCGGGTCGGCATTAAAAATGAAAACTGTTATATTCTCACTGAGACCAATATCCAGAAAATTTTCCAGCATCTCGAATCGCTGAAACCCGGAATCATTATCGCCGATTCGATCCAGACATTGCAAACCGACCTTATCGAGTCCTCAGCCGGCAGCGTATCTCAGATCAAGGAGAGTGCTGCGGAAATGCAGAAATATTCGAAAATCACCAATACTCCTGTTTTCCTGATCGGTCACATCACCAAAGAGGGTTCACTGGCTGGGCCCAAAGTGCTTGAGCACATGGTCGACACGGTGCTTCAGTTCGAAGGCGACCGGAATTACGGTTACCGGATCTTACGCTCCCTGAAAAACCGTTTCGGATCAACATCCGAACTGGGCATCTATGAAATGAACGACACGGGTCTTCGGGAGGTCTCAAATCCTTCTGAAATCCTGCTCAGTCAGCGCGACGAGAATGTGAGCGGAATTGCCATCGCGGCCATGGTAGAAGGGATGCGGCCGATGCTGATCGAAACCCAGGCATTGGTAAGCTCAGCAGTTTATGGTACCCCCCAGCGATCGGCTACAGGATTCGACGCACGCCGCCTCAACATGCTGCTTGCCGTACTCGAAAAACGTAGCGGATTCCGGCTTGGCCATAAAGACGTCTTCCTCAACATCGCCGGCGGGATCAAGGTAGATGATCCGGCCATCGATCTGGCAGTTGTGGCGGCTGTTTTGTCTTCCAACCAGGACTCCCCCATCGATTCGAAATCCTGCTTTGCGGCGGAAGTTGGCCTCAGCGGCGAGATCCGCCCAATAAACCGGGTGGAACAACGCATTTCCGAGGCCGACAAACTCGGTTTCAGCCGGATTTTCATTTCAAAGTACAACACCAAGGGAATCGATTTCAAACGCTATTCTATCCAGGTGCTGCCCTATGGAAAGATCGAGGATGTCTACAGAAAACTTTTCGGATAAAAAGGGATAAAACCATGCGAAACCGCTCTATCACCTCCAAACCAGAACTCCTCGATATTATCCGCAGGAGCCAATGGTGTCATGTTGCCATGGTTGATCACGATAATAAGCCCTATGTGATCCCGATGAATTTTGGTTTCAGCGACGAAACAATTTACATTCATGGAGCCGGGGAAGGGAAAAAAATTGAGATCCTGAAGAATAACCCAGAAGTCTGCATCAACTTCAGCATTGACCATGAACTTCGCTACCAGAGCGAACAGGTAGCCTGTTCATGGAGCATGAAATACCGGTCGGTTCTCTGTTACGGCAAAGTTGAATTTATCGAAGACCCCGACGAAAAGGTGGCCGCAATGAACCTGGTTATGGCCCATTACACCGACCGGGAATTCCACTACAATCCTCCCTCCGTTCGCGAGGTAAAGGTGATGCGCATAAAAGTCGAACGGTTTGAAGGAAGAATCTACGGGTATTAGCCATCCCTCACTTATACAAACAAACATACGCCGAATCCTGCTCGATTTTCAACCTGAATTTTGCATCCTTCTCAACCATGAAGGTGTCGAATGGTTCAAACTGCTCCCATTCGGTTTCTCCCGGAAGCAGAACTGTCATTTGGCCGTATACTACAGTCATATATTCAACCGTTGATGTACCGAATTCGTATTCGCCCGGGGCCATTACGCCAAGTGTGGCCACACCGTCGGGAGTTGCAAAAGCGATTGATTTTACCTTGCCGTCGAAGTATTCGTTTGTCTTGAACATGGAATTGTTTTTGG
>CAYHCQ010000154.1:0-7334 GCA_964355115.1 uncultured Prolixibacteraceae bacterium
CCCCTGTTGCCGGATCATACGGAGCGCTTTGGCAAAGGCAATGATGTTGATGATGGCCGGGGTGCCCGCTTCGAACCGGTCGGGGGCATCGGCCCAGATCACCCAGCCGGCCGAGTAGAGTCTGGCCGTCCCGCCGCCCGCCTGGAACGGGGTCTCCCTGGTGAGCGCTTTCCGTTTGACAGCCAGTGCAGTTACCCCGAGGGAGAGGCCGGTGTCGCGGCCCGACACCAGGGTGTAGCTTCCCGGTGTGAGTTTAGCGGTAAGGAGCGCGGCCCCTGAGGCTGTGCAGAAGATCACGACATACTTGCGTTTATCCAGATCCAGGTATTCGAGCACGATCTCCCGCGCCTGTTCGTAAAGATGTGTTGTGGCCATCGAAAAATGCCCCCGGCCGCGGTGAACATTTGAATAGGTCTCCAGTGCGGCAAAGACACTGCGCTCCAGCCCGGCAAAAGCCCCAGCATTGGGAAATGAGTCCATCAGTAAAATTTAAATACGCGGTATCAGACGTGAAAACCGGGGCTAAGTTACAATTTCGGCTGATACACCTCCCCGGGATACTAGCGTGTAACCTTGAAGGTGCCTACAGGCAGTTACGGTTTTTCCCTGATCCAGAACTGGTTGAACGTATCGTCGGCTGCTTCGAAGTAGTATTTCCCGTCGGGAGTTACAACAGCATCGCCAAATGGCGAAGTCCATGAGGTCCATCCCGGCCCGCCGAGCCACCAGTTATTATGAACGAGGATAGAACCCTGACCAATGGTGATAGGATATCCCGTACCATTGATTGTGAGGGTGCCGGTGAAGGCGAAGTTCAACTCTGACGGCCAGTCATCGGTGTTGCTTGGCCAGGTCGCACATACAGCGAATGAGGCATGGGATTTGAACCAGTCGGCAACCCCGCTTGTTTTGTGGCGTCCTGCCATGGCGTCGATCCCCCAACTGGAGCCCTGCGTACCGGTAGAGACCCCGCCCCAGGGCTGTCCGCCTGTAATATTGTGTTCGGCCAATGCGAAGGAGAGGGGAGGATTACCAAAGTCGGGCGTCAGCAGCACCCAGTTGTCATGCTGGGTTGTATCGACCTCCTCCGGTGGCGGGCTTTCCTGTTTTTTACAACCGGCCAGACCGGTCGCAATGATGATTGCCAGCAAAATGTTCAGAAAATTCTTATTCATATCACCCTCCTTTTTTTAAAAACTGTTTGCATAAGTTCATATTCATGTTTGTCATATTTATCTGCCTGGAAAAGAATCCGGCAGGTCGTTTTACCTGGTAACCGTGAACGTATCAATCAGGATGTAGTTCCCCAGGCTGCCGCCATAGCTTTTCACCGTTACGGTGCCTCCGGCGATGTCAACCACGCTGTAGTAATAAGTTTTATCGTCATTGTGCACGTTCCATGCGGTTTTGATGGCCGGATCGATGACACCGGTGGAAGGGCCGGCGCCGCAGGTGCCGTTGAGAAGCTGAACAACATTGTTCTGCCATGCCGGGGTTGGCGGTGTGGTTGGTGGATTCGCGGGAATGCTGCTGTCAATGGTCTTGCGGGAATAGAGATGCGAATGTCCGCAGGCATAGATGTCGAACTTGTTTATATCCACAAAAGACCAGAGCCTGGTTAGGGTGGTGTCAGCCGCTGATGGCTCCTCCGGGTCGTCGGAAACATAGTAGTAGGGCGTATGAATGAACAGGAATTTGTGTGTTGCCGTGGTTTGGGCCACCTGTGTTTTCAGCCATGACATCTGGGCATCCTCAATATGACCCCCCAGCCCCAGGTGCATCGTGTCCTTTGACACAAAGTAGGGATCCAGTACAGCGAAAAAGGAGCTGCCGCCCGGGGAGGTAAAGGAGTATGCCAGGTGGTCATAGCCAGCCGGACCGTTGGTGGGGTTCTCCGAAAACACCTTCTGGTACTCCTGCTGGTTGACGAGCAGGGAACCGTAGGCTGCGTGGTGGTGATACAACTCATGGTTGCCGATGGCCGTATAAAGGGGTATCCCGCTGCCGAGGGGCGCCCACATGTCTTTCCAGGTCTGGAAGGTGTAAACGCTGTTCATATAGCCCCTGTATGACATGTCGCCGCCAAACATGACGAAGGCGGGCGGGGGGGACAACTGCGCTATTGAGCGGATAATCGGTTTCAGGGCTGTCGTGTCCACCGGGTATCCCATCGAGTCGCCGCGGCTGTCGGCCAGAAAGACGAAACGAAGCGTTTCACCCGGGGCGGGAGGCGGGTCGGAGCTGCTTTTTTTGCATGAACCTAAGGCCAGGCCGGAAGCAATGGCCAGTGCCAGAAACAAAATCCCATTGGTTTTTTTCATAATTTTTATTTTTAGTGTTCGTATCAACTGGGTTTCATATGATCCTTCGTACCGGGCCGACCCGGTTTATTTTCATGATCTTTTCGGCAAACTCCCGCTTGCCCGCTCCTTTGCAGATCGCCTCCACACCCGTGGCCGGTGATGACATCTCATGGCAATCCATTTTCATGACGATTGTTTTTTCCGCCGGCCAGCCCACTGCCTTTTTTCCTGGTGCGGTCTGACTGGTCTCCAGCAGGTCCTCATCCACCAGCAGGATGTCTATGGGCAGGTTTTCCGGGACTTCAGGGCAGAAGTCACCCGGGGAAAGCAGCACCACCCTGAACCCCTCCACCTGTTCCAGCATGGTCTTGAGCCCCTGGCAGTATGTCTGATTATTGTCGGCAACCCCGATCGTGATCATCCCTGGCAATTTTAACCGGATGTAAAATTACACAGAGAGGGGGCGTTTGTTGTAGGTGAAACCAATGAAACCGGGGAGGGAATGACCTGAATTTCACCCGGGGTAAACCCTTAGCCACAGGGATATAAATTATTCGATGGAATATAACTGGTTGCGGATGGCCCAGGCGATGAGCCCTGCAATGTTGCGCACATCGGCCTTCAGAAACAGGTTGGTTCGGTGGGTCTCGACCGTTTTACAGGAGATATGCAGGCGTTCCGAGATCTCCTGCGAGGTAAACCCCTGGCAGATCAGGACCATGATCTCCATCTCGCGGAGGGTCAACTCCTCTGTTCCCGCTGATTTTCCCTGGTGCCGGAATGCGAGCTTCTGCAGGATCTCCTGGCTGAAGTATGCACCACCCCTGTGCACCTCCCGGATGGCCTGTTCCAGTTCGAATTTGTTTGCCTTCTTGAGGATGAATCCTTTTACTCCCGCCTGGATCATCTGGGTGTAGTGACCGGTATCGGAGAACATGGTGAGGGCGATCACCTTCAGATCAGGCTTTACTTTCAGCGCCATCTCGGTAGTAGGAGCGCCGCCGATGACAGGCATTTCAATATCCATCAGTACCACATCCACCTCCATTTCACGCAGTGCCTGCACAAAACGGTTTCCGTCGGAGGTGTCGTAAACCACCTCTATACCGTCGATCTGATTTAAAACCAGGAGGAGGCCTTCCCGAAAAAGGTTGTGGTCATCGATGATCGCCAGTCTGATTTTTTCCATTTCACAGGGGTATTTTAATATCAACCGAAATTCCGGCATTCGGAGAACTTATTACAGAAAGGGTTCCTCCAAAGGATTCTACCCGGCTTGTTATATTAGGGATCCCCTGGCCCAAGTGTTTTCCCGGTGAAGCGGTGAACCCCTTGCCGTTGTCGGAATAACGGATTTCGAGTTTCCCATCGGTTCGTCCGATATCCAGAGTGATCCGTGTGGCTTCCGCATGTTTCAGGGTGTTGTTGATAAGTTCAGAAATGCTGCGGTAAACCGCAAGTTCGATCTTCGGATCAACGCTGTTGTCAAAATCTGAAGTAAAGGAGATCTCGTACATTTCATTCGCCATCAGCGGGGCCAATAAATTATTGAGGGCGGTAAGGAGTCCATGTTTTTCAAGCACATGGGGACTGATATTATGGGAGATCCTGGATACTTCGTCGATGGCCTCGGAAATCACCATTTGCAGCCGGTTTCGGATGGCCTCCCTGTTTTCGGGCTTTGCATCAAGAAAGGCCTGGAAATAATGGTTAATGGCCGAAAGAACGGGCCCGAGCCCGTCGTGAAGGTCGCGGGCAATGCGCCTTCGTTCATTGTTTTCCGTCTCCACAACGGCTTCGATAAGCTTTTGCTTCAGGGCTCCCTCTCTTCTGAGCCTGTAATAGAACAGGCTGAAAACAAAGGCCAGGGTGAGTGTTACAGAGATGATGATCAGCAGGATGATCTGGCGATGGCTGTATTCATTTTTTTTCTGCTCCTCCCTGATCCTCTGCTCCTTGACAAAAAGGTCGTACCGGGCCGACTGCTCGATAATCTGATTGTTCATCCGGTCTTTGTAGAACGCACTCAATAAAAGATTGCACTTGTCCTGATACTCGTATGCCTCCCTGAAATTGCCGGTAGCTGCAAGGACGGTGGCATATTGGCCATAGATCCGCATATAGAGGTTCCGGTTCTCCTGCAGGGACGAAAGCCGGGTCGCCCTGTCCAGGGATTCCAGTGCGGAACGGTAATCCTTTTTGCCGATATAGAGGTTGCTCAGGTTGATCAGCGAATTCATTGCCTGGAACGGCATCCCGGCTGCCAGGAAATTGGATACCGATTGTTGCGACAGTTCGAGGGCCTGGTCGAATTTCCTGCGGCGGATATACTGGAAGCTCAGTTCATTCTGGGAGGCGGCCAGATTGCGTTTGTCGCCGATCCTTTCGGAGAGTTCCATGCAAAGCAGGGAGTACTTGACCACGGAGTCGGGATAACTTCCAGCCGGATTGCCGGATTCGTTGTAAAGGGCTGCCAGCCGGTTCCAGGCATAGGCCCGGTTCTCGTCGGAGAGGGGTGATGGCCGTTCGAGCAGTCCGGAGATCAGGCTGGTCCCCTTGCGGTATTCCTGTTTCTGGCGGTAGGCCTCACAGAGTTCGATCCTGACATGATCCGCTGCGTCCGTATTTCCTGGCAGTATCGCGATAGCCCGCATCAGCAGCGGGATGGCCTGGTCGGGCAGGGAACGTTCCAGGTACCATCGGGCACAGTATTGCAGGGAGTCATGCTTACTCAGCGAATCAGGAACTTCAAAATTTGTCTGAACAATCCTCACCTGGCCGGAAAGGGTCGTTGTCAGCAAAATTGCCAGGAGAGCCACAACGGTTTTGCAAGGTGGTTTCAAGATCAGGAGGATTTAACCCGTGCCGGGATAAAGGTACGATAAATATTCGCTGCAGTACCATTGGTCCTTCGGGGAAATATCGGTTCATCGGGCAGGAATAACTTATCAGGATTATTAACGGTCTTGAAGAACAGTTTGATTGTTTTACCGATTTGATTTCTTTTCATGTGTGTGGCGATATAAATTTGCCGGCTCTAACATAACTTTAGTATGACGTCTGCTGTTTTTGCCATCCTGACCATCATCAGCATTTTCACTGCAACGATCCTGTCGTTGTTCTTTTTTATCAATAAGCGGGGTTTTATCCTTGAAAACAGGATACTGGCCATCCTGCTGGTGGTTTTCAACCTCCAGATCTTCTACTCCTTTGCCACCAGTTCGTTTGCATGGCAATATTTCATCGATTGGCATAAGCTGCTTTTTCTGGTCAGACAGACCTCCTTTCTGACCGGCCCGCTCCTCTACTTTTACATCAATGCATTTCTGAAACGAAAGGATATATTGAATTACCGCAATTCGATCCATTTCCTGCCCTTTGCCGGCGCCCTGGTTTTCCTGTTCTTTTATTACCGGAACCTGGATCAGTTTGTCATCTGGGAATCGGCCATCGACCTGAAGGACACACAACTGATCCTCGTCCACAACCTGGCCTATATCTTCCTCTCGCTGATGAGCATGAAATCGACAACAATCAGTTTCAGCGGGTTTTACAAGAGCATCCTGATCTCCTCCCACAACAGATGGCTTCAGCTCCTGCTGATAGGCTTTATTTTGATCTGGATCGTAAATTTAAATTCGTTTGCCGTTTATATGATCCTGCAGAGGCCCGGATGGTGCGCCTATACCGTTAGCATATATGGTCTGACCGCCTTTATATTTATCAATACCCTGATGTTCTTTCTCCTTTTCAAACCCGACGTTTATTATGTAATTGCGAAGTACAAAAACAATAAACTGACGCAACCCGACCGGTCGGAATATCTGGTAAAACTGAATTCATATATGGAAACCGGGAAGCCATTCCTGAACCCGGATATTAGTCTTGAAATACTTGCAAATGAGATTTCGGTAAACCCCAGAATCCTTTCGCAGATCATCAACGAGACCTATAAAAAGAACTTTAAAAGCTACATCCTCGAATACCGCATCAGGGAGAGCATGCAGATACTGGCGGATTCAAAACACAAACACCTCACCATCCTAGAAGTCCTGTACCAGGTCGGGTTCAATTCCAAGAGCGCCTTCAACAACCAGTTCAAGATCTTCACCAACCTCACCCCCATCGAATACAGGTCGAGGGCCATCGGCTGATCCAAACTTCCCCGTTTTGTGCTAAAAATGGTCCTTTAACCTGTTAAAGGTCGACAATCCCCAAATATCTTACTTCTTTTGTGCCGGATTCAGGATAACCATCGTGCATACCACCTGGTTTTGATGAAATCAATAGTAATTCCAACAATGAAAAGGAGAGCCATCAATGAAAAATGCAGTTAATTTTAAAGGGACAATTTTTTTAATGCTGTTTGTATGTTTTACAAAGCATGCTGAATCACAAACCAATTTCATCTACGGAAAGCAGTTTGGTTCAGATAAGGATGGCGTTGCCTTTAATCCGGTCGCTGATAAACATGGGAACGTATATATAGCGGGCGATACGAAAGGGGCGCTTGCCGGTCAGCATTACGGGAAGACCGATGGATTTGTCGCTAAATTCGACAGTACGGGAAAGACAATCTGGACAAAACAAATCGGAACAAGTGAAGATGATAATTTCAGCTGGATAACGCTCGACCAGAGCGGAAATGTATATGTAACCGGTTGTACGAAGGGGGCGCTGGGTGAGAGAAATTTCGGAAAGGAAGATATCCTGGTAACCAGGCTTGATTCGAATGGAAATATTGTATGGCAGAAGCAATTTGGAAGTGACAGCACGGATGTGGGAAATATGGTATATGTGGATACGCATGGGGATATTTATATAACCAGTGCCACGAAAGGGACGATGGATAAATTGTCATTCGGCGGTGCGGATTGTGTTCTCTTAAAACTGGACCCCGAAGGTAATATCATCTGGAAAAAGCAATTCGGCACCCCGAAGGGGGATGAGTGCCAGGGGATAACCGGAGACAGCGCGAATATTTATATATGCGGATATACCTTTGGCGATCTGGCAGCCAAAAACAGTGGC
>CAYHCQ010000155.1:0-7131 GCA_964355115.1 uncultured Prolixibacteraceae bacterium
CCGGAAACCTTTTATGGGGTCGTACCTTCTACAGCGGTAACAGCGCCAATGCAGGATACATATATTACCGGGAAAACCGGTGAAGATTTTACAGTTGTTCTTACCGATCTGTCAGGCCGACAACTCCGTGCAGATCGTCCGGGCCGGCTGGCCGATGGGCTCAATGCTTATACGATTGATGTCGCCGGGGTGCAACCCGGTGTGTACTTTTTGACGGTTTCTGCCGCAGCAATGAAATCAGTTACCAAAGTTATCATTGTCAACTAAGCATGATTAAAGGCCCTATCCGCCTGCTTTCCGGACTTGTTTTTAGTCTTTTGGCCGTAACCTCTGGTTATGGCCAAAAGGCTTTTATAACAGTCATTGATCAGAAAAATAATGAACCTGTAGCCTTTGCACATGTATGCCTGGAAGGCTTGAAATCAGGTGCTCCAAAATATTCACTCACCGATATAAACGGCAAGGTTTCGAACGATGTTAAGGAACGTTCGAAAATAGCCATCAGCTATGTCGGTTACAAGACATTAATAGATACCATCTCCCCCGGTCAGTCGAAAGAGATCGCATTGCGCCCGACAGTGCTCAATATGGACGAGGTGGTGGTTACAGCTCAATACACACCCGAACGTGCCGACAAATCGATCTACCGCGTTGAAGTGATCAATGCCCGCCAGATTGAGCTGAAAGCCGCAACCAACATGGCAGAACTGCTTCAGGACCAGTCGAACATGAAAGTCGTCCAGCAGGGGGTGCTTGGAACCAGTCTCAGGATCCAGGGACTTTCGGGCGAGAATGTAAAATTCCTCCAGGATGGAGTTCCGCTTATCGGCCGGATGAATGGTAATTTCGACCTGAACCAGTTGAGTTTATCCAACGTCGACCATGTTGAGCTGATCGAGGGTCCCATGTCGGTGATATACGGCAGCAATGCTCTGGCGGGCGTGGTCAACATCATCACAAAGGAAAACCGATCAACACTGCTTTCGGCTTCTGCCAACGGTTATTATGAATCGGTGGGACAGTATAATTTTGATGCCTCCATCTCAACGAGTAAAAACAATCATGGTTTTTCACTTGATGGAGGACGAAATTTTTTTGGTGGATGGATCCCGCCTAACTCTAATGATCGCGAACTTGATTACAAACCACGCCGTCAGTATTTTTTTAACGGACATTACCTCTATTCCGGCAACGCCCTGAAAATGAAAGTTGCCGGAGATTATTTCAATGAATTGATCCAGGATAAGGGTCCTCTGATGCCGCCTTACTATGTTACAGCATACGATAACTATTACACAACTGTACGGTATTCGTTGCATGTTGATGGATCGGTAAAACTGAAGAAATTCAGGTTTGTGAACTTTCTTGCCTCCTACTCGGGGTATTCCCGTACCAAGCAGTCTTACTACAGAGATCTTACCACACTTGAGAAAATTTCCATTGACCAACCCTGGGGAAGAGACACCATGGCCATTACCTCCTGGACCGGCCGTGCCACTTTCGCGAAGAGCAACCCCGATAAGAAACTCAATTACCAGTCTGGTATTGACCTGAACCTGGAAACAGGGGAGGGAGATCGGATTGAAGGTTACCGGCAGGAAATCGGTGATTATGCTGCTTTTCTGAGTGTAAAGTGGGATCCGGTAAGATCTTTGTCTCTGCAGCCGGGTATCCGGTTTATCTACAATACAAAATACAGCGCTCCCCTTGTTTATGCTTTGAGTGCAAAATGGGATATTGTAGAAGGGCTGAGCATGCGCTTTTCCTATGCACGCGGATTCAGGGCTCCTACCATCAAAGAGCTTTACATGAACTTTGTTGATGTTAATCATGATGTTAAAGGAAATCCCGATCTAAAAGCAGAACAGTCGAACAACATCAATCTCAACCTGAACTGGAGTGCAGAGAAAACGAAATATGCCTGGAATCTGGACGGAACATCCTTTTACAACCTCATCTACAATGTAATCCTTCTGGCCCCCAAAGCGGGAACCCTGGAGTATACATACATCAATCTCAGCGAATACACGACAACCGGTTTTGGCATCAACGGGGGCATCAGCCTCTACCCGGCTTTCAAAATCCAGGCCGGATTTACAATGACCGGGGTGACGGGTACACTTGAGCCTGAGATCGCCCCCGAACCGCTTCAATGGTCTGAAGAGGTGACATTAAGCAGCTCTTACCGGTTTATTAAGCCGGAACTTACGCTGGCAGTATTCTATAAATATACCGGGAAGGCACCCCAGGTGGTCTTCGATGGCGACGGACTTTCGTGGGGCACCGTCGACTCCTATAATTCTATGGATTTTACAGCAACCAAGGGATTCTGGACAAACCGGATCCGGCTGTCGGCCGGTGTGAAGAACATTTTCGATGTCACAACCGTTCCGGCCACCGGCGTTTCGGGCGGGCATGGAGGCGGAAGCGGCGGGGGAAACAGTATGAATATAGCCTGGGGGCGGACCTTCTTTATGAAACTAGCCTTCACCTTCAATAAATACAAATGACCAGGTACCTCAGCATATTTTTTTTGATTCTTGCAATCCCTTTTCTTAATGGCTGTTTTAAGGAGGACGAGATGCTCCCGGCGCCACCGCATGGCAATGTAAAAACAGATACGATAGCAATGACAGGGACCTATAAATACCAGGTTTGGTTCCGGCTTGATTCGGGGGTTGTGGTGAGTACCAATGCAAAAACGGTATGCGATATCGGTTTCGAATGCAGTGCCGATGGCTGGCATGTGATCCTCAATACCAGTGATTTTGTGCGTGTTGCTGACCTCGGAATGGTGCCTTTTGGTGCAATTTGCGATACCTCGGGGGTCGACTGGAAGTTTGATAAATCGGATGGCAACCAGGATTCCATCGCCATTGGAAGATGGTTCGTGGTAAATGCCGGCGACACGGTTTCGAATAACCATGTCTACCTTATCGACAGAGGCCTTGATGAACTGGGCAATTCGCTTGGTTTCGTTCAGGTCGTCTTCGACAGCCTGAAAAACAGTACCTATTATTTTCGTTATACGGGATGGAAAGGAGGGGCAGTGAAAACTGCCAGTGTGACGAAGGACCTTTCAGTAAATTACCTCTATTTCAGTTTTACCGGAGATGGTTCGGTTCAGCATGTAGAGCCCCCTAAAGAGCAGTACGACCTCGAATTTACCCAGTATACCACGCTTTTGTTTACCGATGAAGGCGCTGCCTATCCCTATCTTGTAACCGGTGTCCTGAGCAACCGTCGGGGCGTTCTGGTTGCAACCGACACTCTAACTGACTTTTCGGCGATCAACCTCGAAGCAGCCAAAAACTTCAACTATTCACAAGCCCTGGATGCAATCGGCTACCTTTGGAAATTTTACGATTTCGAAGCAGGGACCTATACAGTTACCGCCAATCTCCATTATGTGATCCGCGATCCACGGGGTTTTTATTACAAACTGAGGTTTATCGGATTCTATGATAAAACCGGGGAGAAGGGCTACCCGGTTATTGAATACCAGAGATTGTAAACCCAGCCAATCAGGAATAGGTAACCTTTACAGTTTGTTTTACATCCGGATGCAGACTCAGGGCAACCGGACAATTCCGGGTGATGTGTTCAATGACCCTTTTCTGCGGATCGGTATAGTTGTTTGCCGGAAAAATTAGTTCCACGATAATTTCACCAATCCTCCGCGGGTTATCTGCCATGATCTTGGTGATGGTTATTGTCGTTCCGTCAATATCAAACCCCTGGTTTCTGGCCGAGATGCCGATGATCGTGATCATGCAGCTTCCGAGCGCCGTTGCAACGAGGTCGGTAGGAGAGAAGTACTCCCCACGGCCGTTGTTGTCGATAGGGGCATCGGTAATGAGTTTGTTACCCGATTTCAGGTGCGTCGCTTCAGTGCGTAGTTCACCAATATATATAACTGTAGCTGTTTCCATAAGTGAAAGTTATTATAACCAGTATAAGAGGTTGATTATCAATTGTCAAATATTAATTATTAATTATTAATTTACCTGAAGCCAATGCCCACATAGCCTACCCAGTGATGAAGGTTTGCGTCTGCTGTTTTTCCCATATTCAGATCCTTAACATGCAGTGAAGGCTGACTGATCGAAGTCGAATATCCCAGCAGGATTCCATAGGCCGGGTTGGAATGCAGCTTCCGCTGAAGGTAAAAGTTGGTCAGCAGTCCGAATGGTACCGCGTACCTGCCGCACCAGCTCCATTTGTAGGTTTGATAATTGGTGTCCTGAACTGTGTATCCGCTAAAACGTCGAATCTTGTCCTTGGTGATTTCGCCTGTAAGGCATGTATTGATTATCTCTTTTTCATGGTCGACAGCCTTAAGGTAACCTGCCGTGTCGGTGCCGAAGGTAGCATAGTCGGCACCACCCCAATCCTGGTCCCCATAATGCACGGCATCATTCGAGATCACGATTGTAATGTCGCGGTTCCGGTCGATGGTGCCGCTCTGGCAAAGCTGCATTAGTGCCAGCGACAGGTTGTTCGATAGCTCATCCATCGTCTCGAACGACATGTATGGGATCAGTATGGGGACGATCTCAATGCCTTTATAGTAGTACTGAAGCCAGGGGATCAGCGCCTCCAGGGAATGTTCAGCTTGCTGAAGACTGTCGCTCACAACATAGGTTTTCCGGGGAAGCTGGTTTGTTATCTTCTCCCTGAGACCGGAAACCCGAACCGGACCATAAGGACCTTTCCAAAAATCGTAGCTGTCGAATACCATCCGGTTTTCAATTCTATACTTGCGGGCCTTATGCGCCACCCCAATCAGGATCACAGTGGGTGTTTTAACATTGCGCAAAACCAACGGATAGAGCCATCCTGCATAGGTGTAGTCATCATGCGGACAGATGACCACCTTCCAGGACATGAAGGGCCTGATCTCATTGTCGTCAAGGATATCTGCAATCCTGCGCCCGTAAATCCGGTTGATCCTCGATGCCACCGAATCCATCTGCCATCCTCTTGTTGCAAAACCAACAGGATCGACAGGCTGTCTTATTTTCTGGCGCTGTGCCTGGCCCATGAACCCGAGTGTAAGCAGCAGACCAGCCAGTGCAATATTTCGTATCATCTTTTCATGCTGTTAGTTTTTCAAAAATAGTAAATTGAGGATAACTATCTTTGCGAAAAGGAAATTAATGATCAATATTACCAAATCGGTTTTGGCATCCCAACTGAATTTTCGTGATCTTGGTGGACTTGCCGCTTCTGATGGTCGCAGGGTAAAACCTGGACTTCTTTACCGCAGTGGCGATCTGAGTTCACTGTCAACGGAGGATATCAGTTACCTGGAGAAACTTGGACTGGCCCTTGTGATCGATTTCAGGGCGCAGCGCGAAATTGATAAAAGGCCCGATAAGACAATAGCTACCGTTCGTGAATATGTTCACATTGGTATTTTTGATGCAGCACGCGACAGGGCCGAATATTACCTGGCTGAAAACGATGCCGCTGGAATGGCCGATGTGCTGGTACACGATTATCGTCGTCTGGTATCCGATCACCAGGAGGATTTTCGCCGGTTTCTTCATATCCTGGCAACAACCACCTGCCTCCCTGCTGTTTACCATTGCGCTGCGGGGAAAGACCGAACCGGCCTGGCCACGGTCTTCCTGCTTGCTGCGTTGGGAGTTGATCCCGAAGCCATCAGAGCCGATTACCTGCTTACCAATGAATATACGCTCCCATACACCAACAGGATCATTGAAAAGGTGACTGCTTCCGGACAGAATGGAGCGATTCTCAGGCCACTTTTCGAAGTCCGCGACAATTACCTGGATGCAGCACTCGGGGAGATCACTGCAATATACGGAGGGTTAGAGAAATTTGTGGTTGAGATCCTGATGGCTGATGTAAATGCCTTGAAAGAACGTTTTTTAGAATAGTAACAAGAAAATAAACCTTTTAACCGTAAAAAACATGAAGAAACCAGCTTTGACAACCTGCCTGATATTTGTTGTTATGATTTTTCATCTGGCCCTGAAGGCGCAGGACACTTTTTCGATCGTGGCCATCGATTCGGTTACCGGGGAAATTGGCAGTGCCGGCGCCTCCTGTGTTGGCTCCAGCGGAAGTTACCCTCATGGTGCACAAATACTTAGTGATGTGATTCCGGGAATCGGAGTCATCCACACCCAAGCTGCCTGGCTTCCCGGCAATCAGCAGAATGCACACGACTGGATGATGCAGGGACTTCCGCCGCAGCAGATCATCGATTCACTTGTGGCACATGATGCAGGTGGCAACCCGCTTACACGACAGTATGGTATTGTGGATTACAATGGCGGACATCCCAGGAGCGCTGCTTATACAGGCAGCAGTTGCATGAACTACAAAAATGACACAGCCCATCTGAACTACTCTATCCAGGGTAACATTCTTCTCGGACAAAGCATTCTTGATTCGATGCAGTCACGGTTTTTAAATACCGCAGGAACCCTTGCCGACCGGCTTATGGCAGCCCTCCAGGGCGCAAAGGTAATCGGTGCCGATACCCGCTGCACGATCCATAATACCTCCTCTCAGTCAGCATTTCTGCGCGTGGGCAAAATGACCAACCAGCCCGATTCGCTGCACCTTGATATCTGGATGGCCTATCCGCAAAACCAGTCCGGAATATACCCTGTCGACCCGATCGATTCTCTTCAGACCCTTTATGACCAGTGGAAACAAACTGTGTCAGTAAGTCCGGCGCCGGATCTGACACCTTCTGTTGTGAAGGTGTACACCAACCCTTCAGGCACCACGGTCTTTGACTTCACCTTATGCAGGGATTATACAACAACGAACGTTGTGATTTTTGATGTTACCGGCAGGAAAATTACAGAACAGCCGGTCTCTTCACGTATCATGATGCTGAATCTGCCGGATGACAGTCATGGGATGTTGATCTACCAGGTATTGGATCAATACGGATTAAAAATAGTCGCCGGGAAATTCTTCCGCTAAATTCGGATTCGCCTTTTTTTAACTCTTAACTCCTCACTCTTAACTCTTAACTCTTCTCTACGATTCCCCTATTCCCGTCGAGCCGTACCTTGTCGCCGGTGGAGAGGAAACGTTTGGCTCCCTTGGCGCCGACAACCGCCGGAATGCCGTATTCACGGGCCA
>CAYHCQ010000156.1:0-7100 GCA_964355115.1 uncultured Prolixibacteraceae bacterium
AATTGTTTTTGGCAAAAATAGGCAGGATTTTGTAACTTTACAATCGGCTGGATAATAACCTAGTTCCGTTATAATGCCAATTCCGGGTAAACACAATAAATATGGAATATAAAGATTACTACAAGGTGCTGGGTGTTGCCAAAGATGCATCACAGGAGGAGATTAAAAAGCAATACAGAAAGCAGGCGGTAAAGTACCATCCGGATAAAAACCAGGGGAACAAGCAGGCTGAGGAGCGATTCAAGGATATTGGCGAGGCCTATGAGGTTCTGAGTGACCCGGCAAAACGCAAGAAATACGACCGGCTGGGGTCGAACTGGAAACAGTACGAGCAATCCGGTCCGCAGGGAGGTGCTGATTTTTCGCAGTGGGCACAGCAGCAGGGAGGAAGAGGCCGGCAATCCAGAACATACAGCGAAGAGGATTTCGGCGGCTCTGATTTTTCCGACTTCTTCAACTCTTTTTTCGGCGGAGGTGGTGGCCGCGGAAGGCGTGCTGATAGTGCACCTCAGAAAGGCCAGGATTATGAAGCAAAAATTGTCATCACACTCGAGGAGGCTTACCATGGTGTCGAGAGGATGATCTCACTTGGGGAGGAAAAGATAAAGATCACCATCCCTCCTGGCGTGCAAAACGAGCAGGTACTCAGGGTAAGAGGTAAAGGTGGTGCAGGACGGCGTGGAGGCGAAAGCGGCCACCTCTATCTTCATGTTGAGGTGGAACCTGACGCGCGGTTCGACCGTCAGGACAGCGATCTTTATAATGACGTGCATGTTCCTCTGTATACTGCTGTGCTCGGGGGTGAGCTGGAAATCTCAACGCTGAAAGGAAATTTCAATATAAAAATACCGGCCGAAACCCAAACCGGAAAAACGCTGCGGCTGAAAGGCCTGGGCATGCCTCTCTACCGGAAAAAAGGCGAATCGGGCGCGCTTTTTGTGAAAATTATCATTGATATTCCCACACAACTTACCCTGGAAGAAAAGGACCTTTTCGCAAAACTAGCCTCACTAAGGCCATGAAAAAGCGACCCAGGATAATAATCATAGGCGGCGGATTTGGAGGCATAATGCTGATCCAGAAACTGAAGAACAAACCAGTCGACATAATCCTGATCGATCGCCACAACCATCATAATTTTCAACCTCTGCTCTACCAGGTAGCCACCTGCGGACTCTCAGCATCCTCTGTTGCCTCGCCATTCAGGAGGATGTTCAAGGGATACAAAAACTTTACCTTTCACCTTGCCGAGGTTCAGAAGATCAACCCGGAAGGGAAAACAGTTGAAACGGATATCGGAACATTCGCGTTTGACCATCTGGTTATTGCCACCGGATCGGAAACCAATTTCTTCAACAACGAGATGATGGCACGCCACAGCCTCGTCATGAAATCGCTGGATGATGCGCTCACCATACGTAATACCCTGCTTGAACAGTTCGAGATTGCGACTGAGTATGACCAGCCGGAAGAGAAGAAGATCATCCTTAACTTTGTCATTATTGGTGGCGGAGCGACCGGCGTTGAACTGGCAGGTGCCCTGGCAGAATTCAAGAAGCATATCATCCCCAAGGATTATCCCGAAATTGATCCATCCCTGATGAATATCCATCTGATTGAAGCCGGAAACCGTCTCCTTCCAGCCATGTCGGACGGGGCTTCAATGAAAGCCTCTGAATTTCTGACAAGGATGGGAGTCAAGGTATGGCTCTCAACAACAGTAAAAAACTACGACGGTGTAAATGTCACCCTTACCGACCAGACCATTCTCAGATCAGCCTTTTTCATCTGGTCGGCAGGGGTAAAGGGGAGCCTCATTCCGGGGATACCCGACAGTTCTGTCAAGTTCGGACGAATCCTGGTTGACGAATACAATAAGGTATGCGGTTTTGAAAACATTTATGCCATCGGCGACGTGGCTGCCATCATCACACCTGAGATGCCGAAAGGCCATCCGATGCTTGCTTTCCCGGCGATGCAGCAGGGGACAAATGTTGCCAAAAACCTTCTTCGTCTGCTTAGTGATGAACCCCCACAAAAATTTCATTACCTCGACCTGGGCTCACTGGCCACAGTGGGTCGTCACAAAGCCGTGGCAGACCTTCCATTTCTGAAAACTCAGGGATTCATTGCCTGGTTCCTGTGGATGGGACTTCACCTGATGCGGATCACCGGTTTCCGCAACCGGCTTACAGCCCTGTCCGACTGGATCTGGAACTATTTCACCTACGCTTTTTCATACAGGATCATCACGCGCCCCTCCTGCAAAAAACAACCTGACCCGGGATTCCACTGAGGTTTCATTTCCATCTTTTTTTATTGCAAGGACCCTCATTCTCCACAGTGCCATCCTTTCTTTTTGCAATAATCCCTGGTGAAGCTCGTTTGAAACTACAACAACTGAAAAACTGAAACGATGAAAAGAATCACTGCCGTCTGCCTTGTCACCGTGCTGACAGGCCTCCTGTTTGTCAATAATATTCATGCACAAAGTAAAGGCCCCATGGATCCGATGAGTGTGGATGATATGACTATCGGTTTAAGCGTCGGAGCGGGAACCCCGATGTGGGGAAACGGAGCCGGAGTCTTTTTTGGAGCCTCTTACTTCTTCAACAGGAACCTGGGTGTGAACGGGGAGATTGGCTACAATTCCACCTATGCCAATATCGGGGTAATCTATAAACTTAACTGATTAATTCAGGGGTTCAGTATTACTGCTCCTGCCGGTTTGAAAACTGAGCAGGTAGCCACACAATTGCGCCCCGGCCCACCCCAGAATTCCGCCTGCAATCATACCGGCCAGCAGGTCGGCAGGATAATGCACCCCCAGGTACAACCGGGTATAGGCCATAAAAACCGCCCAGGGCAACAGCAGTAAAGCAAGCCACCGATTTCTGCTTTTTAAAAGAAGAATAAGAAAAATGGCAATGGCCATTGTATTGGACGCATGTGACGAGTAGAAACCATACTGACCTCCCCGGTAGCCGTTAACAATATGAACCTGGGCAGAAAGAGCCGGGTCATTGCTGGGACGGAGCCGTTTTACCGAAGATTTTGCCAGGTTTGCACATTGGTCGGAAATGGTTATCGTCAGTACAAGCGAAAGGATCAGCGCCGCGGACTTCCACCTGTACGCGCGTATTGTGATATAGAGCAGGAGTATGAATAATGGCAGCCAGATCAGAGTCTGTGTACCCCAGAACATTACCTGGTCGAAAAAAGCAGTGTGCAGACTGTTGAGAAAGAGAAAAACAGACTGGTCAATATGGATCAGATTCCCTATCACGATTACTTGTTTAACTCATCCCACAGGATGCCTTTCAACCTGTCGAGTCCGGTTTTTTTATGAGAAGAGATGAATACGCAGGAGACGTCTGGCAAATCCTTCTTCACCTCGTCAAGGATCTCCTTATCTGCCAGATCGCATTTGCTGATGGCCAGGACGCGCGTTTTATCGAGTAGTTCAGGATTATACTGTTCTAGTTCACTGAGCAGAATCTGGTACTCTTTGCGGATGTCACTGGCATCGACTGGTACCATGAACAGCAGGATTGAGTTCCGTTCGATGTGACGCAGGAATCTTAGTCCAAGTCCTTTCCCTTCGTGGGCTCCTTCAATAATACCAGGAATATCAGCCATGACAAATGAGCGCTGGTTGTGGTATTTGACGATTCCGAGATTGGGGACAAGTGTTGTGAAGGGATAATCTGCAATCTGTGGTTTGGCGGCCGAAATAACCGATAGCAGTGTGGATTTTCCGGCGTTCGGAAAGCCAACCAAACCCACGTCGGCCAGTATTTTCAGCTCGAGGATCTTCCAGCTCTCGATACCCGGTTCGCCCGGCTGAGCAAATTTTGGAGCCTGTCGTGTCGGGGTCTTAAAATGATCGTTCCCCATTCCGCCCCGCCCTCCCGGTACAAGTATATACTGCTGACCGTGTTCGGTAATCTCACATTCGAACTCACCGGTCTCCGAATCGCGGGCAAGGGTCCCAAGCGGTACTTCAACAATAATATCGTTGCCGTTGGCACCATGCATCAGCTGTTTCAAACCAATTCCACCATGCTCGGCCCTGAGATGTTTTGTGAACTTCAGGTGAAGCAGGGTCCATAACTGGCTATTTCCCTGAAGAATGACATGGCCTCCCCTTCCGCCATCACCGCCATCGGGGCCTCCGTGCGCATTGGTGCGGGTACGCAGGAAATGTCGCGACCCGGCACCGCCGTTCCCGGAGGCACAGAAAATCTTGACATAATCGACGAAATTGGATTCAGACATAAAAGATAGTGAAATGGCGAAATAAAAAAAATTAAAGTTTTATGACGGAACAGAGTTGGTTAAAAATATCATCAATGGTCCCAACACCGTATACCTCCAGGTAGGTGCCTTTTTCTTTGTAATAATCGACCAGGGGTCTTGTATGATGCAGGTATTCAACCAACCTATGCTTAATTACCTCTTCGGTATCATCCTTGCGGCCCTGTTCTACAGCGCGCCTTACGAGCCTTGCGGCAAGTTCTTCAACATTTACTTCGAGCGCAAGAACCAGGTTCACCTTCTGACCAATTTTTTGGAGCATCCGGCCCAGCTCTTCTGCCTGGTTCAGTGTGCGCGGAAAACCGTCCAGGACAAATCCTTCTGCATCCTTGTGTTTCACAAAAACAGATTCCATGATCTCGATCAGCAATTCATCGGAAACCAAATGACCGGCATTCATTACGGCTTTGACCTTCAATCCCAGCGGAGTACCGCCGCGAACCTCGGCCCGCAGAATATCGCCGGTAGAAATATGTTTCCATTTAAACTTTTCTGCGATCTTCACCGCCTGGGTCCCTTTCCCGGCACCCGGTGGTCCAAAAAGAATCAGGTTGAACATATGGCGACTTTTAGGATTAACAAATTATTTTACCCGCTTGTAAATTTCCGGGAAATTCCGACCATAACCATCATAATCAAGTCCATAGCCGACTATGAACTCATTTGGAATCGACATCCCCAGGTAATCAATCGCAAACGACTTCTGAAATGCTTCGGGTTTAAAACAGAAACATGCAATCCTGACACTCAAAGGGTTTTTCTTCTTAATGTCTGACAGCAGCTTATCCATGGTAATTCCGGTGTCTACAATATCCTCAATCACAACAATATGGCGGCCTGTAAGCTCCTCCCCCACACCGATGAGCTCTTTCACTTTGCTTGTTGTCAGGGTTCCCGAGTAAGAGGCATACTTTACGAATGAGATTTCACAGGGAATCGTGATTTTTCTCAGGAGATCGGCAGCAAATACGAACGCACCGTTAAGCACAGCGAGGAAAAGCGGATTCTTTCCTTCGTAATCACGATTAATTCTGCCTGCAATATCTGCGATTGCAGTATCGATTTCCTGTTTTGTGATAGACTTTTCAAATGTTAAATCCTTTACAGTTATTGTCGACATGTTGGCGCTGATGTTTGCTAAAGGCAAAGGTAGACAAATAATCACTACTTTTGTTTCTGTATCAGAAATCACTACCTGTATGATCCCTAAAGTCAGCATCATCATGGGCAGCACATCCGACCTTCCTGTAATGGAAGCTGCTGCAAAGTTCCTGGATGAGATGAAGATTCCCTTCGAGATGAACGCTTTGTCGGCCCACCGCACCCCTGAGAAGGTTGAGGAGTTTGCACGGGGGGCCAGAAAGCGTGGCATCCGGGTAATCATCGCCGCGGCCGGCATGGCAGCCCATCTTCCGGGTGTCATTGCAGCCATGACTACCCTCCCGGTGATCGGGGTGCCCATCAGAGCCTCTCTCGACGGGCTGGATGCCCTGCTGGCGATCGTACAGATGCCTCCCGGAATTCCGGTGGCCACAGTAGGCATCAACGGAGCACAAAATGCCGCCATCCTGGCAGCAGAGATCCTTGCAACAGCCGATGAGGAACTTCACGATAAGATGACCGCCTTCAAGGAGGAGCTGAAGAAAAAGGTGATCAAGGCCAATGAAGAGTTAGCCGAAGTGAAATACGGGTATAAGGTCTAACGTTTCTGAATCAGCATCAGTCCGTCACGGAATGGGAGTAAAAGGTTGTCAACCCGGTCGTCGCGCTGCACGAATTCATTGAACTCCACGATCCCAAGGGTGTCCTTATCAAGTTTCTCCCTGTCATTCAGCACTTTTCCGTCCCACAGGGCATTATCAGCAAGAATAAACCCACCTGTCCTTACGCTGTCGAAAACCAGGTTGTAGTATGCCAGGTAGTTCGGCTTATCGGCATCGATGTAGACCAGGTCCCATGTTTCTGCCAGCCCCGGAATGATCGTTTTGGCTTCGCCGATATGCAGCTTAATCTGTTTTTCCATACCCGATTCCCAAAAATAACGACGAATGATCTCCTCCTGTTCGGGGTTCACCTCGATAGTATGAATGGTACCCGATGATGGCATTCCCGAAGCCAGGCAAATTGTTGAGTAGCCTGTAAATGTCCCGATCTCCAGTATCCGTTGCGGCTGCATCATTTCACTTACAAAACGAAGGAAAGTCCCCTGCATGGGGCCTGCCATCATCTGAGGGGCAATCTGCGTGAGGTGTGTTTCGTGGTTTAGTTTTTCCAGTACCGGCAATTCGGGAGTGGTATACATGGCGGCATATTCAACCAGCTCATCAGATATCATGTTTCTAAGGTTTAAAGTTAAGAATGCTAAGGTTTAAAGGTAAGCATGCTGAGGTTCTCCTCCGCGAAAATTTCATTGGCAATGTCTATCATCTGTTCTGAAGTTACAGCTTCTATTTTTGCCGTGATAGATTCAATCGATTCATAACTGTTTTGCAGAAGGTAGCTTTTGCCAACGGCCAGCATGGTCGACAGGTTTGAATCGCGTGCTATGGCAAGCTGGCCGATGATTTGCTTCTTAATGATGCGGAGTTGTGCTGAACTTAGCTTTTGCTCCCGGATCCGCTTAAGTTCCTGGTTGATAATTGTGAGCGCACGGTCGTACTGAGCCGGATCGGTGCCGAAATAAATCATTGCGATGCCCGAATCGGAATAGGCGGTATAATTCGATTCATTGTGATAGGTGAGTCCGTTGCGCTCACGAAGGGCCAGCGAAAGCCGGGAATTCA
>CAYHCQ010000157.1:0-7098 GCA_964355115.1 uncultured Prolixibacteraceae bacterium
TTCCGCGGTTGAAAGGACTTCCGGGGGGGCATACAATAGTTGGGTTCTGGGTGTCAATCACCACTACGGTGAAGGTACATTCGTCGGTCTGACTGTTCATATCCGTGGCTACGGCCTTCACAACCGTTGTTCCTACCGGAAAATTATAGGGAAAAATAATTGGAGTTACCCCAATAAAATAGGTGTAGGTTATTGTGCCGCTACCTGTTGCTGTTGCTGCAAAACTCAGTGCAGAATGGCACTGTCCGGCTTGTGCAGGATATGGATTGACCGGTACAGGACAGGTAATAACGACGGGAATGATCAGAGGGTCATCACCATCCTGGGCTGCCGATGTCGTGGAGAACAATAAAAAAGCAATCAGTGCAGCAGCCTGAAAGATGCTGTAAAACCATGAATACAGAAGGTGACTTGTTCGGGTAACCTGCATTATTTTGAATGGTCGCTTGATGAAATTGTTTTCTCCGGATACCAGATCCTCACCTGACTATTCAAAGGACATGCCGCAAACGACCACATACATTCATGTGCGAACCATGTAGCCAGCTATTGGCGGGGTGCATGGAAATAAAATAAATGAAAATGGGTTTTTTGAGCCCGTCAGGGCCCGACAGGGATAAAAAAAAAACCGCACACATGTGCGGTTTTATGAGGGATTTTCCTTCTTGCGGATGGTAATATTGAACTTAGCCATTTTCCTTATCAGGGCGTCTCTCGATATCCCCAGGGTACGGGCAGTAGCCTGCTGGTTATAAGCGTGCTGCTGCAGGGCGCTCCGGATGACTGCAATCTCGGTTTCCACAAGTGTTCCAGGCGAAAAGGCATCCGCCCGGGAGGTATCGCGACGGGGCTTCAGGGGAAAATCATCGATACCCAGCGGACCGCCGTCAGACAGGATTACAGCCCTTTCGGCCATATTCTTCAGCTCCCTCACATTTCCGGGAAAGTGATATTTCGCCAGGGCCGTGATAACGCTCTTCTGGATTTCCGGGACAGGCCGGTTGATCTTCATTGCAAATCCGGAGATAAAATGCTGCAGCAGAGGAGCTATATCGGATGTTCTCTCGCGCAACGGCGGAATATGTATGTGAAGCGTATTGAGCCTATGGAGCAGGTCAAGCCTGAATTTCTTCTCCGCAATCAGGTTATCCAGATCGTGGTTTGTTGCCGATATGATGCGAAAATCTGTTCTCACCGGTATAGTATCTCCCACCCGCGTGATCTGCTTTTCTTCGATCGCCCTGAGAACTTTCGACTGCAGATTCATGGGCATATCGGCAATTTCGTCGAGAAAAAGCGTTCCCCGGTCACACACCTCAAAGAATCCCCGTTTATCAGCTGCCGCGCCCGTAAATGATCCCTTCTTATGTCCAAAAAACTCACTCTCCATCAGCGAATCGGTGACAGAACTGCTGTTTACTGTCAGGAGGAGATGGTCCTTTCTACTGCTTGCGAAATGGATGATCCGTGCGATGTTCTCCTTGCCTGTTCCGCTCTCTCCTGTTATGAGCACGTGGGTATCGGGGAACCCTGCCGCTGTCATGGCAACATCGAGCACTTTCCGGATTCCATCACTGACGCCTATCATGTTTCGCTCAATCCGTTCTTCGAGACTCTCCGAGATCAGTGAACTTTTCTCCTCCGCCAGTTTCAGACGCTGCTGTAAAAGAAGAAATTTTTGCGTGCGTTCCATGGCGATGCGCAGGTCGAGATGCCGGAAAGGCTTACGCAGGTAGTCAAGGGCTCCCAGCCTCAGTGCCCTGATCACCGTATCCATATCGCCATGCGCAGAAACAACGATCACCTCAACAGCCGGGTAGGTGGCTTTAACCTCTTTTAAAATATCAAGACCATTGATCCCCGGCAGCCGGACGTCGAGAATAAGCAGGTCTACCGGCTTTTCCCGAAGCACCGCAAGTCCCTCACTTCCCGTGTTTGCAATGTACGCCTGAAATCCTCGATTCCGGAAAAACTCCTCCAGCTCTTCAGTAAACTGACGCTCATCGTCCAGGATAAGTACACTGATTTGATTTGTCATGGTTCTGGTTCTGAATTTTCTGTTTTGGGTATTACAATGCGGATGGTTGTTCCCGTCTGAGGTTTGCTCGTAACCTCAATGTTTCCATTCATCTCACGGATGATCCCGAATGATATTGAAAGGCCAAGCCCGGTTCCTTTACCCGCCTCTTTGGTCGTATGAAAGGGCAGCATGATCTTATCCAGTTCATGGCGTTTGATCCCGATACCGTTGTCCGACACCTCAACAAAAAGATTCATTTCGGTGCCTGAACTCTTGATCCCGATTATTTTTTGCCATCCGGAACCCACCTTTTTCTGTCGATCCTCCAGCGCATCCTTTGCATTCATCAGGAGATTAATGATCACCTGTTCAAATTTATAGGTATTCCCCATTACGGGCGGAAGTGAGTTATCAAGCTCAACGATTAGGTCGATACCCTTGTGCTTAAGCTGGCCTGCAATCATCCCAAGCGCATTGCCGATACTTTCGTTGATGCTGAAGGCTGCATTCAACTCTCCATCGTTGGATCGGGAGAATGTACGGATGTGGTCAATGATATGATCAATGCGAGAAATATTCTCAAATATCTTATCTGCCTTGTGCTGCAGATAGACCGCATCCACTCGGTTGTTCAACACTTCGTGAAGCAGATTTTCCAATCCGATCGAGATTGTATTCAAAGGCTGGTTGATCTCATGGGCAATTCCGGCGGCCATCTCCCCCAGCCCTGCAAGCCGTTCGGTATGAATCAGCTTTTGCTCCTGGCGCTTACGTTCGGTAATATCGCGGATGATCGTCATCAGCGCCTGAGGTTCACCGGAATCATTGAGAATAAGTTTTGTACTGATCTCTGCATAAAACTGTTTCTGATCAGCCCTTGTAAGAGAAAATTCAACATTCTGAGTCAGTCCTTCAGCAATCGTTGTTCTGATCATCTGTTCAACATGTCCATGTTCCTCTGCCGGAATCATCTCTGTTATATGCCTTCCGATAAATTCCAGCTTGTCCTTTATGTTGAAAACCTTTAATGCAATGGTCGAAATCTCTCTGATTTCACCATCAACATTCATGATGATTATCCCTTCGGGCGATGCATCGAGGAGCATCCTGTACATCTCCCCCGAAACCTTCACCTCTTGCTTCTGCCGGTAAAGTTCCAACAGAATTTTGATCTTGCTGACCAGGATATTTTTATGAAAAGGCTTGATGATAAAATCAATAATCCCGGTCTCATAGTACTTCTCAAGATGAAGCTCGTGAAAGGAGTAGGCCGTGACGAAAATCACGGGAACCAGATCGCGCGCATGGTCTGAGTGAATCAACCTGGCCAGCTCCTGTCCTCCCATAGCCGGCATCTCCATGTCGATGAGTGCCAGGGCCAGGTCGCGCCCCTTGATCTTCTCCAGCGCCTCTTGGCCCGATAAAGCTTTGATGACATTAACATGCAGTCCCCTTACAGCATAATCAATAATCTGAACATTCGATTCGATGTCATCGACAATTAGTATGGTAGGGCGGAGGTTTTTATCCATTTCCAATTGCAGTACTTTGTCAGGTAGTAATCCAAACCGGCAGGAAGAGCAGTTCCAGGTCCTCACTCATCATCCTGATCATCTTTATCGAGTTCTTAATCAGGTCTAAGAGCATGGCAGCTTAGGCTACGTAACAAATATATAAAATAAAGCGCGAAATCCTACTCAGATTGTTCATTAGAAACGATCCAAAACAGTTAAATTTAAACTTCACCTCTGTAAGAGGTCATAAACAATTTAGTGCACGATTATATAAGGTTTTCATACAATTCTTTGATTTTTAGAATATCTTTACATCATATAGGACATTTAATCATTAAACAAACTTTCCTATGGACATTCAGGACAAAACCAAGGTAGAACTCCAAAAGGAGTTAACGGAATTGCAGAGCAATTATAATTACCTGAATGTATTAAAAGATATTGACCACGCCAGGCGCATTCAACTTGAGGAAGAATTAGCTGCTGCTCACCAGGAAATTGCCTTTCAGAACGAAGAAAAAGGAAAACGAGCTAATGAATTAGAAAATGCGAATAGAGATCTTGAACAATTTGCTTATGTTGCCTCACACGACCTACAGGAACCTTTGCGCATGATTTCGAGCTTTACCCAATTGATCGAACGCAAATACAAAGATAAATTAGATCAGGATGCAAACGATTATATTCATTTTGTGGTAGATGGAGCAATCCGCATGCAAAAACTCCTCATCGATATACGTGATTTTTCGCGGGTAAGTACCCATGCAAAGACTTTTCAACAAGTTGACACTAAAACAATTGTTGAGCAGGTTATTTCAAATCTTCATCAATTGATACATGAGAATACTGCCTTGATAACCAACGATGATTTGCCGGTTATTCAAGCCGATGAAATGCAGATTTTACAGGTGTTTCAAAACCTTATTGAAAACGCCATTAAGTTTAAAAGGAGAACGGAATTGCCCAAAATACATATCTCTTGTACAAAACAGAACAAAGCATATCAATTTTCGGTAGCAGATAATGGGATTGGAATGGAAATGCAATATCACGACAGGGTTTTTATCGTTTTTCAACGTCTACATTCAGTGAAGGATTACCCCGGAACCGGTATAGGATTATCCATTTGCAAACGAATTGTTAAGCGGCATGGAGGAACTATCTGGTTTGAATCAACAGTAAACGAAGGGACTACTTTTTATTTTACAATACCTGCTTAAACTTATTATACTGCAAACGGAGTAAATTATGACCCGCTTTAGTTTTTCCCTTGGGATATGGAACTTGGGATTTGGAATTTGGAACTTGGAATTTTAAAAACACAAAACAAT
Organism: uncultured Prolixibacteraceae bacterium; assembly: GCA_964355115.1. GTDB lineage: Bacteria > Bacteroidota > Bacteroidia > Bacteroidales > FEN-979 > JANXZO01. The sequence continues at coordinate 4,866 of CAYHCQ010000157.1, forward strand.
GGAAAACCTGAAATCAGTTGAAATTCTTTTAATAGAAGACAATCCGGGCGATGCACGGCTCACCCAGGAGGCATTAAAAGACGGGAAGGTGAGAAACAGCCTTCATATTGTGTATGACGGAGAAGAGGCAACTGATTTTCTTTTCAAAAGAAATCAATACAAAAATGCCCCCCGGCCCGACCTTATCATACTCGACCTTAACCTGCCAAAAAAGAACGGGCAGGAAGTACTGGCCGAAATTAAAGCCGATGACAGCCTGAGAAGTATACCTGTAATTATTCTTACCATATCCAAAGGCGAAGAGGATATTATAAGGTCGTATAATTTACATGCCAATTGCTTCTTAATCAAACCTATTGACTTGAATCAATTCTTTGAAGTGGTAAAATCAATTGAGGATTTCTGGCTCACCTTGGTTAAACTGCCCGGAGTATGAAGAAATTGAGTAAAACATTTCAACGAACAAATACGGCGACAAGCAACATAATATCCCGAATCAAGCGCTTGTCGTTGCTTTTCAACTTGCTCACCATTTTGATTGGTGTAATGGTATGGCTGGGCTGGTGGTTGAACATAGAGTTTCTGAAACATCCTTTTCCAGCCACTGTGGCCATGAACCCGGCCACAGCATTGGGTTTTATTTTCTTAGCAATCTCCTTGCATTTTTACAACAAGGGGTGGCATAAAACGGCCTACATTTTAACACTTTTGGTTTTAGGCCTGGCAGCTTTTAAACTGATAAGCGTGGCGTTAAATATACCTTCCTATTTCGACACTTATTTCTTCATCGAGAAAATAAATCTTGATTTGATTGGCAATTTCCGCAACAGCATGGCGCCAAACACCGCTTTTGAATTTCTGCTCTCGGCACTTGCATTGTTTTTTCTTCCCTTGCAAAACAGGGACAATCAACCATATTCTCAATATATAGCATTAGTAGTATTTGTTATTTCAATGTTTTCTGTTTCAGGCTATCTGTATCAACAAGAAAATTTATATACGCTGTCGGTTTATATCCCAATGGCAATATATACTTCAATAGGATTTTTTATCTTTTCTCTTGCCTTGCTGTTTTCCAGTCCGGCCACAGGGCTAATGAAAATAGTCAGCGGCCCGCATAGCGGAAGCCGCCTCGTGCGCCTGATGCTGCCAATAGCTGTGCTGTTGCCGGTTTTGCTGAGTGCTTTATTTAAAGTTTCCGGCCTTTTCACCGTTTCAATGGGAGAGTTGCTGAATACTACGTTTTTAATGCTGGTTTTGGTGATGGCAATATTATTCATCTCACACAGGCTGAACAAGGAATCCATCTTAACCATCGAAGCAAATGCCAGGCTCAGTAATTTTAACATTGAGCTGGAAAGGGAAATCGAAATCCGGACAGCCGAATTAATCATTGCCAATAATGAAATTGCAGTTCAGTACGAAGCTTCGCGGCATCTGGCTTCCATCGTGGAGTCGTCAGATGATGCAATTATCAGCACATCGCTGGATGGAACAATCGAAAGCTGGAACCATGCAGCCGAAATAATATTTGGTTACACTGCAGAAGAGGCAATCGCCGAACCTGTTTCCCTGATAATACCACCGGGATACAGCGCCGATGAAAATATTATTCCTGACAAGAACCAGAATGATGATATGGGTCATCATTTCGAAACAGTGCGCATGAAAAAAAGCGGCGAACAGTTTCATGTTTCACTTACTGTTTCTCCAATAAGAGATAATGAAAGAAAAATTACAGGAGTTTCTATAATAGTACGCGATATTACCAGGAAAAAAGAAATGGCAGAAGAACTCAATAAGCAGATCAGCATAGTTAATGCTCTTCTCGCAAACCTGCAGATAGGGGTTTACATGGTTGAAGTGCCCTCTGGAATACCACTTCTGGCAAATGAGTCATCTTTCAACTTACTTGGGCGGGGTATTCTTCCCGAAGCAAACTCCAACACCATTGCAAAAGTGTATGATTTATACAAGACTGGTACAGACATTCCATATCCTAATGAGGAGTTGCCTCTGATTCTAGCAATGAGCGGCGTGTCGAAACATGTAGATGACATGGAAGTTAAGAAACCTGATGGGACAAGAATAGCATTGGAAGTATTCGGTTCACCCATCCGGGACAATAGTGGTAATATTTGGGCAAGTCTTGTAAGTTTTCAGGACATCACCGAGCGCAAGCAGGCTGAACAGGCATTGAAAAAGAGCGAGGATTTCCTTATCCGTACCGGCG
>CAYHCQ010000158.1:0-7080 GCA_964355115.1 uncultured Prolixibacteraceae bacterium
GGGTCAAGAAAGTTAAGAATTATAAGTTAAGAGTTAAGAGTTCTGACTCTACAATCATGATTCCCTATGACGTTTTCCGGGTGCAAATTTAGAAATATTTTTGTATTTTTGCCTCTCATTCTTTCCAGAAAAATAGCCCTCTCATGAAGAATTACCAGAAACTGAACAACATCTTCGGGTGGATCACCTTTGCCATTGCTGCTGTTGTTTACCTGCTGACGATTGAACCCACGGCCAGCTGGTGGGATTGCGGTGAATATATTGCCACGGCATTCAAACTCCAGGTCGGGCACCCTCCCGGTGCACCTCTGTTCCAGATAATGGGCCGGTTTTTTTCGCTCTTTGCCTTGGGCGATGTAAGCCAGGTTGCCATGATGGTGAATATCATGTCGGCCCTTGCCAGCGCCTTTACCATCCTCTTCCTGTTCTGGAGCATAGTGCTTCTTGCGCAAAGAGTGGTTGTTAAGAAAGGCGTGATGACCAGCGCACAGATGTACACCATTTTCGCCGCTGCCTTTGTTGGCGCACTTGCCTACACTTTCAGCGACACCTTCTGGTTTTCGGCAGAGGAGGGAGAGGTTTATGCCATGTCCTCCTTCTTCACGGCAATCTCGTTCTGGGCCATCCTCAAGTGGGATGTGGTGGCCGATGAAAAGCACTCATTCAGGTGGATCATCCTGATTGCCTTTCTCATCGGACTGGCCATCGGGGTTCACCTCCTCAACCTGCTGGTAATCCCTGCCACCTGCATGGTTTATTATTACAAAAGATACAAGACCACACGAAAGGGGATGCTGCTCACCTTTACCATCTCCATCCTGATACTCGCCTTCGTGATGTTCATTATCATTCCTTACGTGGTGAAGTTTTCCGGAATGTTCGAGCTCCTCTTTGTGAACGGCTTCGGGTTGCCTTTCAATACCGGAACGGTTATCTATTTCACACTGCTTATCGCCCTCCTGGTGTGGGGACTTTACTTTACCCGCAAAAGGGGGATGGTTGTCGTTAACACGGCCCTGCTGGCTTTTACCTTTATCCTCGTGGGCTATTCGTCGTTCGTGATGCTTGTCATCCGCGCCAATGCCGATACCCCCATCAACGAAAACGCACCGAAGGACGCCATCAGCCTGCTTTCGTACCTGAACCGCGAGCAGTATGGAGATTTCCCGATTTTCCACGGACAGTATTACAATGCCCCCATCACCGACTATGCCGACGGAAACCCGGTTTATGCAAAGGACCGCAATACCGGCAAATATGTTGTGATTGATGAGCGCACAGGCACGATTCCCGTCTTTGACCCCCGGTTTACCACGATATTCCCGCGTATGTGGAGCAACCAGCGCAGAGGTTCTGCCGATTTCTACCATAAGTGGGGCGGTGAAGGAACGCCCATTGAGGTGACCAACAACGACGGCAAAGCCGAGACGATTATGAAACCCACTTTCGGGGAAAACCTGAAATACATGTTCACCTACCAGGTAGGATGGATGTATCTCCGATATTTTATGTGGAATTTTTCCGGACGGCAAAACGATGTGCAGGGCTTTGGCGGCATCGAAGACGGCAACTGGATTACCGGGATCCCTTTCCTCGACAAGGCCCGGCTCGGTCACGACATGAGTGACCTGCCCGACAGCAAGAAAAACCGGGGTACCAATAAATATTATATGCTGCCCCTGATCCTGGGCCTTATCGGATTTTTCTTCCACCTGCGGAAAGATCCCCAGGGTACCATGATCGTAGGGCTTCTCTTTCTGATGACGGGACTTGCCATTCTCGTGTACCTGAACCAACAGCCTTACGAGCCGCGTGAAAGGGATTATGCGTATGCCGCATCTTTCTATGCCTTTGCAATATGGATCGGCATGGGGCTGATCCCGCTGATTGGCTGGCTGAAAAAGAAGCTGAGTGAGAACCTCGCGATCGCCATTGTGTTCGTTGCCACTCTCCTGCTGGTTCCCGGTATTATGGCCAAAGAGAACTGGGACGACCACGACCGCAGCGGGAAGTATGCCTGCCGCGATTTTGCCGCGAATTACCTCAATTCCTGCGACAAAGGAGGAATTCTATTCACCAACGGCGACAACGATACCTTCCCCCTGTGGTACGATCAGGAGGTAGAGGGAATCGGCACCGATGTACGGGTTGTTAACCTCATGCTCGCATCAGGTCCCTGGTACATCAACCAGATGTACAAACGGGCTTACGGCTCTGCACCGATCCCCCTTACACTCCGCCAGGACCAGTACCAGCAGGGAACCAACGACATCCTGCCGTTTTATGACGTGGGGCTCACGGGATATGTCGAACTGAAAGAGATGATAGATTTCATAAAAAGCGATGACCCGCAAACCTTCCTCACCCTGCAGAACGGGGATAAGATGAAGTTCTTTCCGTCGAAAAAGGTAAAGATCACGGTAAACAAGGAGGCCTGCCTGAAGAATGGTATCGTGCCCCCGCATCTGGCCGGTATGATGGTCGACTCCATCTGCTGGACAATCCGTTCGAACCAGCTGTATAAGAACGACCTTTTCCTGCTCGATATCCTGGCTACAACCAACTGGGAGAGGTCCCTCTATTTTGCAGCTCCTTCGAGTGTTAACCATTGTGTCAACATTGATTCATTCTGCCTGGTTCAGGGATGGGTCTACAAATTCATGCCGGTAAAGGCTGCTCCGGGCGACTATATACAGAGCATGGGCGGCGTGGAGGCAATTACATCCTACAATATCCTGAAGAACAAATGCGCCTGGGGAAATCTGAGCGATCCGCATACCTATGTGGATCCTGAAAGCCTGAATAACTCGGTGCGTCCCAAAACCAACTTCATGCGTGTTGCCCAGTCGCTTCAGGCACAGGGGAAAAACGATAAGGCGATCGAGATGCTCGACATTTATATCAAGAACTTCCCCGATTCAAAGGTTCCTTTCGACATGTACATGCTTCCGTTTGCGGACATCTATTTTAAGGCAGGCGCAACCGCCAAGGCAACGAAACTGATGGAACGGGTAGCCGAAATTTACAGTCAGAACCTCGACTACTATTACTCATTCAGTCCGTCGCACAGGCAGTATTTTGATCAGGATGTGCAAACCTCACTTGGCATCATCAAGCGGATATCGATGATCGCTGCCGAGAACAAGCAGCCGGCACTGGCAGAAAAGATGGATAAGCTGTTCAATACTAAACTAAAGGCCTTCCAATAGGATGATGCAATTTATAACCTGGAGTCCGAGTCCTGAGATCTTCACGCTCGGAAGTTTGGCGGTTCGCTGGTACGGACTGCTTTTCGCGTTGTCGTTCTTCTTCGGCTACCTGATCATGCAGAGGTTTTTCAAAAAGGAGGGGGTGCCCATTAAGGTGCTTGATGAACTGACAACCTACATGATTCTCGGAACTATCCTCGGAGCGAGGCTGGGGCATGTCTTTTTTTACGAACCTGCCTGGTATATTGCCCATCCGGAAAAAATCCTGCAGATTTGGGAAGGAGGACTGGCCAGTCACGGAGCCGGTGTCGGAATAATCGTCGCCTTGCTGATATTCTCCTATGTGCGGAAGAAGCCATTCCTCTGGGCCATGGACCGCGTTGTTGTCGTGGTGGCACTGGCCGGGTTCCTGATCCGCATGGGCAACCTCATGAACTCGGAAATTTACGGTCTGCCTACTTCCATGCCCTGGGGATTTAAGTTCATTAACTCAACAACACCCGGTGACGGACTTGTTCCGAGGCATCCGACACAGATTTATGAAGGACTGTCGTACCTGGCTACTTTTTTCCTGCTCCTATGGTACTATTACAAAAAGGATGGAAAGCCGGCGAATGGTATGCTTTTCGGAATATTTCTCATATTGATCTTCGGGGTACGCATCGTGATCGAATTCATCAAGGAGCCGCAGGTAGGGTTTGAGCGCGAACTAACACTCAACATGGGGCAGATGCTCTCGATACCCTTCGTGATCGCGGGTTGTATTTTTATTTACCTGGCTATGAAACGATCAGCCTGATCCGTTCCTTCAGGACTGAATAATCGTTTCGCATCACCATTCCCGGGAAGTTTTTCGACATCTCCAGTGCATAAAGCAGGTCGAACTCCTTCTGTTCCATTGAGAAGAATATCTTACGTTCCATCAGGTTCCTGGCAAGATACTCCTGTTCGGTTTGTCCGGGAGTGGGTATGAATATCGCCCGTTTCCCGAGGGTAACCAGGTCCATGATACTCGAATACCCCGACCGGCAGATTACAAGTGCCGAAGAGAGTATCAGCTCTTTCATTCTCTCTGTCTCAAGATGAGAGAAGACATGGATTCTGCCGTCGACAATATACTCCTCCTCAGTCTCGGGAACACCCCTAACAATTGCAGTCCGGAGTGTGATGTTAAGAAGTTGTGCCAGGATGCGTTCCTCGAGCAGGGTGCGCTGAGGTTCGGGACCGGAGAGCATGACCAGCAGGTCGAAGGCCGGGGCGGCTTGCTCTGCCCGCGGGTCGATATAGCCCGAAAACCGCGAAAGTATTCCGATGTAGTGTGTGTTGCGGGGCAGCTTCACCGGATGCGACAACGCCGAAGCAAGCCCTTTATGAAGTTCGAAGTCGGGCACCCAGCACTCCCGGAATTTGCCGATAAAACGGTTGCTGATCCCGTGCATTATACTGTTTAAAAACCGGAAATGACTTGATACCTGGATTTCGAGCTGATGGGTAATGATGATGGAGGGTATAGCCGGATGCCAGCAACCGTAACGGTTATCGGAGATGATAAGGTCAGCGCCAGTCTTTTCGGCGATCTGTTTCAGAATAATATGCTCATTTCGTATGCCCCTGAGGAACTTTGGTGCGAGCCGGATCATCTTCAGCGCCATCCGGTCACTTTTCGGATACCTGATGGGCGTTCCGGGAAAACGGAAAAGCCTTACATCGGGAAATTCCCTTCGAAGGAAATCCAGCGGGCGGTTATCGGCGGCAACGACCACCTCGAATCCCTCTTCGCGAAGGATCCTGATCAGGGGGACACAGCGGCTTGCATGGCCAATTCCCCAATCCAGCGGACATACAAGAACCTTCTTCATAATATGTTTAGTCAGTCCAAATTTACCATGAAAACGACCGGTTGTTGATAAAAAGTTATTCACAACGATTTACCTTTTATGCACTAAACCGATTAAGCAATAACTACAAAGATGCACCGCTGTGTGTCGGGACCAAGAAAATTGATATGCTGTTATATCAGATCGCATTGACGATGATCCCCGGAGTAGGGGATATCCTGGGAAAGAAATTGGTTAACCTGTGCGGAAGCGCCGAGGCCGTTTTCCGGGAACCCCGCGGGCACCTCAGGAAGATGCCCAGGGTGGGCGAATTTCTGGCCAGGGCTGTGGGCAACCGCGAGATCCTTGCCCGGGCCGAGAAAGAGGTTGCATTTGTAGAGAAATACCGTATCCGGTGTCTGTTTTTCCAGGACCGGGACTACCCTTACCGGCTGAAGCAGTGTATCGACGGACCAGTTGTGTTCTTCTACAAGGGCACGGCCGACCTGAACGCGCCGAGGGTGGTAAGCATTGTTGGCACCCGCAGTGCAACTGAATACGGAAGGGTAATTACCCGCCGTATCGTGGAGGGACTGGTTGCACAGCAGGTGCTGGTGGTGAGCGGACTGGCCTATGGAATTGACAGCAATGCCCACCGTGTGGCGCTCGATTGCGGGCTCAATACAGTTGGCGTCCTCGGACATGGCCTCGACCGTCTCTATCCGTCCGTTCATACCCATCTTGCCGAAAAGATGCTCACCCAGGGAGGGCTGCTCAGCGAGTTTCTCAGCGGTACCAAGCCAGACCGGGAGAATTTCCCCAAACGGAACAGGATTATTGCCGGGTTGAGCGATGCGGTAATTGTGGTGGAGGCGGCACAAAAAGGGGGTGCGCTTATCACTGCCGACATTGCCAATTCTTACAGTCGCGATGTGTTTGCCGTTCCGGGCAGGATCGGCGATCCCTTTTCAGAAGGGACCAATTACCTTGTCCGCACCAACCGTGCGGCCCTCATACAAAAGCCCGAGGATATTGAATACCTGATGGGCTGGAAATCGGAGCGGACAGGTCCTCCCACTGTTCAGCGAAAAATATTTGTTGAGATGACGGCAGAGGAGGAGCGCATTGTCGCCATTTTGGGAGAACGCGGGCAGACCGGCATTGATGAAATCAGCATCATTGCGGAAATGGCTATGAGCAAGGTGTCTGCCTCCCTGCTGAACCTGGAATTTGAAGGTGTGGTAAAATGCCTTCCCGGGAAGGTTTATACCCTTTTATGAGGGTTCGGGCACCGTGTAGGCAGCCTTGAGTCCGAGGATAAAGACGATCACCGTCGATCCGAACGAGAAGAGGCTGAGTAGTTTGAAGTCGCTGGTGAGCATGCAGAAGGTAAAGATTCCATGAAAAAATGCAGCGCCCAGGAGTCCGGTAAGCGAAAAAACAAAACGTGCCTTCATGAATTTTGCCATCCCCACGAAGAAGCCCAGGATGACTGAGAACATGATGTTGGCCGGCACCATCACGAAAGTATAGAGGGTATAGGGGAAATATGCCTTCAGACCGAAGGGGTCGACCATAAAGAGAATCAGGGCAAAGGTTGAAAAGCCGAGGGTAGTCATGATCGAGAAGATGATGCCGTGAATGGGCCGGTCGATGAGTTTGTTCGGAATGATATAATACCGGTAAAGAATGAATTTTCCCAACTCGGAGCTGAGTGAAAAGGTGATGAAGGAGAAGAAGAGCGTGCGTTTCAGGCTGCGGATGTCGTTCAGTCCAAGGATGGATGAAAGGGTTTCCGCGGCAATCAGAACCAGCACCCCGAAAGCGCCGGCGAGAAATGCCTGAAGCAGAAGACGGCCGTACTCCTTATTATAGCGTTGGTGGAAATAGAGATAAAGGGCGATTGCAATAACAGGGGCAAAGCTCAGGGTTATATATGCAAGTGGTCTCATTTTCGCTTGATTATGTGTATTGAACAGCCAAATGTAATTAATTTTATAATTTTACCGACATAAAAGCATTACATTTATCAACATATGAGTTCAGGATTGGTT
>CAYHCQ010000159.1:0-7021 GCA_964355115.1 uncultured Prolixibacteraceae bacterium
GCAGGCGGCATCCACGCAAATACTGTCAGCAATAGGCACCCCGATGAGCGGGTTGGAGCAGACCACCTTTTTGGGTGCATTCAGCCCCTTCTCCATGTACTTTCGCGGGTCGTCGTTCAGAGCGCTTTTGGCCAGGTCGAGCGTGGGGAAGCCTTTGAACTTCGCCCCGGTAAAACCCTCCACCTGCTTTTTGCAGTCGTCCCACCCTTCGTAAATACCGGGATGTTTGCCCTGCCAGACGACGTAGAACTTGTTTTTGGCCACGAAACAAAGATAAAGGAAATATCTATCTTTGCCTCAATGAACCCCCTTAAGAAACTCGCCGGGCAGACGGCCATTTACGGGATCCCGAGCATCCTCGGCCGGTTTCTGAATTACCTGCTTGTTCCTCTATACACTTACGGACTTCTCTCCCAGCAGGAGTATGGGATCGTCAACCTTTACTATTCTTACGTTGCTTTGCTGATGGTGGTCCTTACTTATGGTATGGAGACCGCCTTTTTCCGTTTCAGTGAAACCGAATCCGACAAAGGGCGTGTTTACAGTACGGGGCTCATCTCGTTGCTGGCATCATCGGCCATCTTCCTGATCCTTACCAACCTGTTCCCTTCGGCCATCGCGCGGTGGATCGACTATCCCAGTTTCCCGCAATACATCGTATGGTTTTCATGGATACTTGTGCTCGATGTGGTTGCAGCCATCCCATTTGCACGGCTCAGGGCGCTTAACAGACCGGTATGGTTTGCCACGATAAAATCGGTGAATATCTTCACCTACATTCTTCTTAACCTCTTTTTTTTGCTGCTCTGTCCATACCTTCACAGCCATTATGCAGGCTCCTGGATAGGGAGTGCTGTCGGCCTGATTTACCGTCCCGACTGGACCATAGAATACATATTTATCTCCAATCTTCTGGCCAGTATCCTGACCCTGCTCATGCTTCTTCCTCAGCTGGTTAACCTGAAGTGGGTTTTCGACCTGAAACTCTGGAAGCGCATGATCATTTATGCCCTGCCGCTGATGATTGCCGGTACCGCAGGCATTGTAAATGAAACCGTCGACAGGATACTTTTGCGTTACCTGCTGCCTCTTTCACCCGCCGATGCGGAGATGCAGGTGGGGATATACAGCGCCTGCTATAAAATTGCCGTATTGATGGTGCTCTTCATCCAGGCCTACCGGTTTGCTGCCGAGCCCTTCTTTTTTTCACAAATGAAGAACGAAGATGCCAGGCTGATCTACGCAAAGGTGATGGATTATTTCATCATTGCCGTATCGCTTATCTACCTGATAACCATGCTTTTTCTCGATACGGTGTTCATCCGACTCACCGGACCGGATTTCCGCAGCGCCCGGGCGGTAATCCCGATACTTATGCTGGCCAAGTTGTTTCTAGGGGTCTATTTTAACCTGTCGATCTGGTATAAATTAACGGGTAGAACCATGTGGGGAGCGCTTATCACCATCATTGGCGCGGCGATCACCATCGGGCTGAACGTCATCTGGATTCCCCTCTCCTCCGAACACCTCATCTTCGGATACCTTGGATCGGCCTGGGCCACCTTTTTCTGCTATTCAGTGATGATGGTACTGGCTTATCTCATCGGGCAGAGGTACTATCCCATTCCCTATAACCTGAAAAAGTTTTTCGGTTATATAGGTCTTTCCGTGCTTCTTTACTTTATCAGCCGATGGATCCGGCCCGACATCATATATTTGGGAATAGCGATAAATCTCTTTCTGCTGGCAATCTTTGCCGCAACCGTTTGGTTCGTTGAAAGGCCGCGACAGACCCAGGCAAGCTGAATCAGGAATTTTATTACCTTTGCAGCCTTACTTTCCACCATGAAGATCAGGATTGTCAGCCACTCCAAACACCCTTTGCCTGCCTATGAAACGACCGCCTCGGCGGGAATGGATCTGCGTGCAAACCTGGGCAGTGATGTCCTGCTGAAACCTCTCGGCCGGGCACTTATTCCCACAGGGCTTTTTATTGAACTGCCGGTCGGTTTCGAGGCCCAGGTGCGGCCCCGCAGCGGGCTTGCCATCAAGAAGGGGGTTACAGTGCTGAATACGCCTGGCACAATCGACGCCGATTACCGCGGAGAGATCATGGTTATCATGGTGAACCTGTCGGATGAGGAGTATGTGGTTAAAGATGGTGAAAGGATCGCTCAGATGGTCATTGCTTCTCATGAAAAAGCCGAATGGGAGCAGGTGGAGGAGTTGGTGAAGACAGAGAGAGGAGCAGGAGGGTTTGGGCATACGGGAAACAAATGAAGAGTTAAGAGTTAAGAGTCAATAATTAATAGTTGATAATGAGGGGTATAGCGACATTAATAATATTTTCATTCTTATTTTGCTTCCAGGGACAGGCCGGCGATCCTTCATTTCTGACTCAGCAGAAGGAGAAGAAGCATAAGGGTGGGAAGGGCGACACCACGCGACTGGAGAATATTTCGAACAACGGCCTGCTCATCGATGCCAAGAAGGAGGCGATCACAGGAAATCTGAAAGAGGCGCTTTCGCTGCTGAAAAAGTATGTGGACCGCTATCCGCTAGATCCCGTCGGCTATTTCGAGCTGGGGCAGCTTGAAGCAAGCCTGAAGAGTTATCCCGAAGCGATAGATCATGTAAGGGAGTCGACGAAACTCGACCCGGATAATGTGTGGTACCAGCTCTTCCTGGCTGAACTCGACCAGCTGACCGGCAACCTTAAGGAGGCAACTGAGATTTACGAGAAGCTTACTGCGAAAGAGAGCCTGAATATGGACTATTGTTACCAGCTGGCTTCACTACTCCTGCAACAGGAGAAGTATCCCGAAGCCATCCTCATTTACAACAGGATTGAGGAGAAGACAGGTATTACGGAGGAGATGTCGCTTCAAAAACAGAAGATATACCTTCATCAGAACGATCTCAAAGGGGCAGAGCAGGAACTGAAAAAACTCATCGCGGCCTATCCTGCTGATAGCCGCTATGCATCCATCCTTGCCGAATTCTACATGTCGAACGGAATGCCGGAAAAGGCGCTGGAGACCTACAAGCAAATCTCGGCAATGGATCCTGACAATGCCTACATACACATGTCGATGGCCGATTACTACCGGAAAACCGGCAACAAGGAGAAGGCCTATGAGGAGCTGAAGCTGGGCTTTGCCAATCCCAACCTCGACATCGACACTAAGGTGAGCATTCTGCTATCGTTTTACAGCGTGAACCAGATATACAACGAGCTTAAGGGACAGGCATTCACACTGTGCGGGATTCTTACGCAGACCCATCCGAATGAGGCCAAGGCATGGTCGATCTATGGCGACCTGCTTGTCCAGGATAAAAAATTCGCCGAGGCCCGCGATGCCTTTATGAAGGTGATCTCACTCGACAGCAGCAAGTACGCCGTGTGGGAAGAGGTGCTCAGGCTGGATGTACAGATGAGTGATTTCACCCATCTTGCTTCGGGCAGTCAGCGGGCCATTGAGCTCTTTCCCGACCAGCCTCTGCCTTTTCTTTTCAGCGGGCTGGCCAATTTTCAGCTGAAGAATTACGAGATGGCTTTAAAGTCAATGAGCATGGGATCGAAGCTGGTGGCCGACAACGATGAACTTCTGTCACAGTTCTTTATGTATATCGGCGATACGCAACATGCGCTAAAAAATGATGATGAGGCTTTCAAAGCCTACGAAAAATCACTGAAGCTCAAAGACAGCAATGCCTATGTGCTGAATAATTATGCCTATTACCTGTCGGTACGCGGCATCGAACTTCCCCGTGCAGAGCAGATGGCAAAAAAAGCCGTAACCCTTGAGCCTGAAAACGCCTCTTTTCAGGATACCTATGGATGGGTTTTATATAAACAGGGAAAATACGCCGAAGCAAAGGAGTGGATCGGGAAGGCCCTGAACGACAAGGATGGGGTAAGTGCAGAGGTGATGGAGCATTATGGTGATTTGCTTTATAAATTGGGCGACACAAGCCAGGCATTGTCATACTGGCAGAAAGCAAAAACCAAGGGAGAAGGATCGGCCCTGCTTGACAGGAAGATCGCTGAAAAAAAATTGTTTGAATAATTATCATGAAAGTCATCCGAAATATATTATTTATCCGCTTATTCGTTTATCCGCTTATCCGTTCATCCGCATATCTGTTTCTCTGTTTATCCCTGTTCCTCTCCTCCTGCAGTGCTTCCCGCAAGGCCATCAAGGCGCCAATTAAAGAGGAGGGAGCCGAGTACCTGTTCAGTAAGCTGAAGGAGAAGGAGTTGCAATTCGACTGGTTCAGCGCCAAATTTTCAGCCGAATATGAGAACAAAGGGAAATCGAATTCATTCAGCGGCCAGATCCGCATCCGGAAAGACAGCCTGATATGGATTTCACTCACCCCCATGCTGGGTATCGAAGCCATCCGGCTGATGATCTCGCAGGATTCGGTGAAGATGATCAACCGTCTTAACGATACCTATTTCATCGGTGATTATGAGTACGTGAACCAGTTTCTCAATACAAACATCGATTATGACCTGCTGCAGGCTTTTTTGTTGGGGAATGACCTTCAGTTTTATGAAAACGGGGAGTTTAGGGCGGGTATCGACAATGGTGAATATAAGCTTTCGACGGCCGGACGGCAGAAGCTGAAGAAGTTCGTCAGAAGCAGCCAGGAAAAACTGAAAATTTTCATCCAGCAGATTTGGCTGGATGCGCAAACCTTCAAGATCACCCATGCCGAGGTGAAGGAAACCCGGCGCGAAAACATCAAGCTGGAGTCGAATTACGGCCAATTTGAAGATGTTGGCGGTCAGCTCTTTCCCACGGATATGCGATATACTATATGGGCAGAGAACACGATAAGGGTGACGGCTGGTTTTTCGAGAATGCAGATCAATAATCCCCAGCAATTCCCGTTTAAAATACCTGCAAGCTTTTCAAAGGCAAAGTAACCTAAAACGACATGAACCTGCAGCGGCACGGTCGGAAATTCTTTAATGTGGCATTGATGCTGCTCCTGCTGGTTATGGTTTGTCTTTTGGGTTCCTATGCCCAGAGTGCCAAGGATAAAGAGAAGCTTCAAAAGACCAAACGCCAGCTTGAAGAGGAGATCCGGTATACGACGGATATGCTTGAACAGACCAAGAAGAGCAAACAAACCTCGCTCAACAAACTTCAGATTCTAAACAAGCAGATCAAGAGCAGGGAGGCTCTCATCAACGCAATAAACCGTGAACTGAATGATGTGGAGGTGGCCATCACCGTCGAAAATGTACAGATCGACCAGATGTCGCGCCAGCTGCAGGAGCTCAAGGCGGAGTATGCCCGGATGATCTATTACGTTTATCGCACCATGAACGGCTACAACAAGCTGATGTTCATCTTCTCGGCAAGGGATTTTAACCAGGGATACCAGCGACTTCGCTATTACCAGCAGTATGCCTCCTACCGCCGGCGGCAGGTTGAGCGGATAGAATCGACGCAAATGGCTATCAACAGCAAACGCAGGGAGCTTGAGGATATAAAAAGCCAGAAGCTCTCCCTGATCGAATCACAGGAGGAGGAGAGGCAGAAGCTGAACCGCGAGAAGCTTGAAAAGGCAAAGGCGGTCAAGGAGTTTTCATCGAAGGAGAAACAGCTTATCGCCACGCTCAAGGCTAAGCAGCAGGCTGCCCAGAGGCTCGAAAATGAGATTGAAAAGCTGATTACTGAAGAGATCCGCGCGTCGGAGGACAGGGCACAGAAGGCGTCAGGTAAGGAGAACAAAGCAGGTAGCAATGCAAAGCCAGTTCAGAGGGGCAATACACTTGAGCTTACCCCCCGTGAACAACAGCTTTCGTCGTCTTTTGCCTCCAACCGGGGACGGCTGCCCTGGCCCTGCGACCGGGGGTTTGTTTCCAGTCCCTTCGGCGAACACAAACACCCGGTACTGGAATATGTGAAGGTTAAAAACAACGGCGTGGATATCATGACAGAACGCGGATCGCTGGTAAAGGCTGTTTTCAATGGCCGTGTGAGCCGGGTCATGTCTTTTGCCAACCTCAACAAGGTGGTGATCATCCGCCATGGCGATTACCTCACTGTGTATTCAAACCTTGCGGACGTGAGTGTTCGTGACGGGCAGGAGGTAACGGCAAAACAGGCGATCGGGAGGGTATTTTCCAGCCCCGACGACCAAAAAGGAGAATTGCATTTTGAAATATGGCGCGGCAAGGTGATTCAGAACCCTGAAGACTGGCTGGCCGGGAGATAACAGGAGGAAACCATAGTGACGCATCACATCGGCGAATTCGCCGCACTTCTTACGGCCGTATTCTGGACCATCACCGCACTGGCCTTTGAAGCAGCCAGCCGGAAGCTTGGCTCGATGGTTGTGAACCTGCTCCGGCTTATTGTCGGATTCGGATTCCTCACCATTTTCGTCTATTTATACCGGGGTTCACTGCTTCCTCTCGATGCCACACCAAGGACCTGGTTTTACCTTTCGGTATCGGGGCTGATCGGTTTTGTTTTCGGTGACCTCTGCCTGTTCCAGGCATTTGTCGTGATCGGTGCACGTGTCTCGATGTTACTTATGGCCCTTGCACCTCCAATGACTGCGCTCATCGGCTATTTTGTGCTGGGAGAAAAGCTGGCGCCGCTCAGCTGGCTGGGGATGGTACTCACCCTGACCGGGATTGCCCTTGTGGTGCTCAAACGACATACCCATGAAGAGGCCAACGGCGGAGTTCGGGGCATGAAATTCAACTACCCGGTATGGGGGATTTTCCTCGGACTGGGGGGAGCACTTGGGCAGGCAGCCGGACTGGTTCTGAGTAAATACGGCATGAATGACTACGATACCTTTGCAGCTACACAGATCCGCGTGATTGCCGGGATTGCAGGCTTCTCGGTACTTTTCTTTATCCTTAGACTTTGGAAGGAGGCCTTCCGGGGGCTTACTTACCGCAAACCGATGCTTCAGTTGTCGCTTGGCGCATTTTTCGGCCCCTTCCTGGGGGTCTCATTCTCCCTTATCGCCATTAAGTATGCCGATA
>CAYHCQ010000160.1:0-6979 GCA_964355115.1 uncultured Prolixibacteraceae bacterium
TGCTGATGTGCTGATGTGCTGATGTGCTGATGTGCTGATGTGCTGATGTGCCGATAAATATTTTTTCGTTTTTGTCTTTTCGCGATCAAAAACCCCTTAGTTTTACATCCTGCAACCTGCATCAACTGTCAATTATCAATTATCAACTGTCAATTGTCAATTATCAATTATATCGTCATCGAAGGCAACATCGGCGCCGGAAAAACCTCGCTGGCATCGCGGCTGGCGGAGGAGCAAGGGGCACGGCTTATCCTGGAGCAGTTCGAGGAGAACTCCTTTCTGCCTAAATTTTATGAAGATCCGGCGCGGTATGCCTTTCCTCTGGAATTGTCGTTCCTGGCCGACCGGTATCAGCAGTTGAAAAATCATTTCAATGCATCTGACCTTTTCCAACCGCTCACCATTGCAGACTATTTTATTTTCAAGTCGCTCATCTTTGCAAGCAAGAACCTCGAGCCGCTGGAGTTTGGTCTCTACGGAAAGATGTTCAATATTGTATCGTCGGGGGTTCCAAAGCCCGACCTAATCGTTTACCTCTACCTCAGTGCGGCAAACCTCAAGAGGAACATCGAGAAGCGTGGCCGCTCCTATGAGCAAAATATTCAGTTCGATTACCTTGACAAGATCCAGGCTGGTTACCTCGACTTCCTTCGCCAGCAGTCCGACCTGCGCATCCTCCTCATCGACACCAACGGTCTCGACTTCGTGAACCGGGAGGAGGACTATGCATGGATTAAAGGGTTGATTTCAGCCGAATATGCCATTGGGGTGCATACGATTGGACGGTAAAAAAAGTCCTAAGTAAAGGGGGTTGGGGGGTGAGGTCATTGCGCAAGCAAAGTGGGCAAGGGGGTGAGGTCATTAATGACCGGAGAGGTAAAAAAAAAGCCCGACCAAACGACCGGGCTTTTTTAACAATCAGTAAACAAATTTATTTCACGATATTCTGGAAATCAGGGGTTTTCTCGTAGTTGTAGAATTCGCGGTCGCCCTTGGCCTGAGCCTTGAGGTCGGCGTTCTGGCAAGCTTTCACGAGGTACTCGTACAGCATTTTGGTGTTGTTTGTACGGGCGCCGAGGATTGCTAACAGGTAGAAGGTTTCCGGTGTCTGAGGAGCACATTTCAGTGTGGTTTCTGCAGCGCTGTTGTTGCCTGCCTGCATCTGTGCAAGTCCGAGGTTGTAGTTGCACTTGGCGTTACCGAGGAGGGTGTTGGCTTTTGCATAGTCGCCCTTCTTGATAAGCAGTGTGCCCTGGTTGTAGTTAGTGTTTTCGCCAAGCTGCTGAGCTTTCTTAAACTGGGCTTCGGCCTTCTTGTAATCGCCCTGTTTTGCTGCAACAACACCGATATTGTTTTCGATGATGCCGGTGTTCGGGGCAATCTGGGCGGCTTTGTTCAGCTCTTCGCCTGCCTTGGTGAAGTTGTTCTTGGCAATATTGGCAACGCCTGCATTGTTGAGGGCCTTCCAGTTGTTCGGGTAGAGGCGTGCAGCGTTTTCATAGATGGTGAGTTTGGCACCCGGGTCGGTGGTGAGGGTTCCTGCATAAAGAAGCTCTTCGGCCTTCAGCTTCTCGGGAGTCGAAACAGCCATCTGGCTGAGTTCGGCATCGGTGAAGCGCGGTTCGTAGAGGTTTGCAGTGATCTCGCTGCGACGTAACGGGGGAAGCAGATCTTTTTCGATTTCCGGATAGATCAGGATCATATTGCGGATTTCCTGCTCTTTCTTAAGCTGATCGGCATTGGAGTTGATCACGTTCAGGATCTTGTCCTTGTCTTTCAGGTTCGAAGCCTGAACAGCTTTGAGGAATCCATTCCAGTCTGGACCGTGGTGCTGAAGTACCATATTGACATCCTTGCCGGCAGCATCAACAGAAGCCTTGACGGCCTTCTTGTCTTTGTTGTCCTTGTTGGCTTCCTTTGCCCATCCCTGGTACTGATCGATCATCCAGGTCTGGCCTGTCTTCGAACGGTTTTCGGAGAGGTTGGCATTGAAGGTCTCTTCGCCTTCGGGGGATGCCCAGCCATTCATGGTGATGTCTTTTATTTTCCAACCCTGTTTTACAAAGGCGTTAAGGTCGTTCAGGCCGGCTTTTGCAGCATCGGTTTTGTTCTCACCAAATTTCAGGTCGAGGTCATATTTGTTCTTCTTGAAATAGATGGCGGAGGTTTTCGACTGAATCACCTCTTTCTGGTAGCCGTGATCGGCGATGAGTGCGTTCTGATCCATCTGGGCGCGGGTGGCGGTGTAGATAACACCGGGAGCCAGATCGCGCGACGGCATCACGACAAATTTCACCTTGGCCTTGATCTCGTCTTTATTGGCAAGGACCTTCTCCTTGGCTTCGTAAACGACCGGGGCAATGGTGAGCATTGAGGTGTTCATCTCAGGTTTGTAGGGGAATACGCAGGTATAGGTGAACGATCCACCCTCTTTGTACTTGATCATGGTGCCGGTGCCAATAACCTTTTCGCCGATCAGCTGGGTTGCGCAAGGCATTTCGTATTGTCCGCCCTGGTAGGTAAGTACCGGCTGGAAATACATGGCAGCTTTGGGACAGAAATATTTGGGAGGAACGGTGCCTTTTATAGTAACCACGACTGAGTCGCCTTTTTCGGTAAGAACGGCAGGAGTGGTTTCATACTTGATGAGACCGTAGTTCTTTTCCATCTCCTTGAGGTTGCAGCCACCGTAAGCAAATTTGTAGGTGAGGCCGATGTTCACGCCGCTGTACATGTCGTTGTACACGCTGGCTGAACCACCTTTTATACCGTCCAGAACGTCGCCATCTCTCCAGCGGAGAAGCAGTTCGGGGTTGATCGACCAATGCTTGCTGAGGTTGAAGTCGAAACCGATGCCGTATACTGCCTTGAACTCGAGGTTCCACTTGCCGATACCGCTGTTGTTTCCTCCGCCCTGTGATCCTGCATCTGCAGTGAGATGGCTGGGATAGCCTACGTATGTTTCAATGGTAGTTGCATCAGCACCATACCTTACACCCTGGGTGTGGTCCATGCCAACACCGGCAAAGAGGTAGGAGGAGAAGAAACGCTCGGGTTTGTAGCCCATGATCCAGTTCACCCAGTTAATGGTCACCTCTGCATTAGCTTCAACTACCCAAGCTTTAAAACTTGATGAGGTATAACTGCTCCCAATGAATTTATTCGTTACACCGGAGGCGAGGGGAACCCAGCCGCCACGGAAACGTGCGCCAAGAACACGGCTGAACTGTTTGGTGAAGATACCACCGGCACCAAACTTCCAGTTGTCGTTAAATGCAATATTTTTCGAGAGGTCGCCATTGAACTGGTTGAAGCCAGCATAGCCGGTAAATGACCAGTAGCTGTGTGAAGGTGCAGTCTCACACTTTTTCTTGGTTGTTTCCGTTTTAGGCTCCTCTTTCTTAGCCTGGGCCATCGTAACCATCGGCAGTGTCATCACGGAAAGGATGATAACCAGCGTAGAGAGGATTGTTAGAAGTTTTTTCATACCAATGAATTTTTGTGTTTATAAAGTTGTTTACTGATTTAGCAAATATAATATATAATTTTCGTATTGCAACATTTTCCTGTCAGCAAAATGAACAATTTGAAGTGAATAACTATAATCGATTGAATTTGTGTAACATGTGATGACAGGATCGGATCTCAGAGTGTAAAATTATTAAATTTGAAGAACAATAAAAAAAAATATTCATAATCCGTACCGTGAACTTGTGAAAAAGTGAACAGGCGGACGGGCGGACTGGCGGACTGGCGGACTGGCGGACGGGCGGACTGGCGGACTGGCGGACAGATGAGCATGAGAATGAGTTGGTTTTGGTGGTTATACGGCAGATGGTTGAAAGGGTTTCACAATCACGGAATATTTTTCATTTTCAGAAATATTTCCCATATCACGATCCCAACAGCTACCGAAACATTGATGGAGTGCTTGGTGCCGAACTGAGGGATTTCAAGAATCTCATCCGACAATGCAAGAATTTCATCCTCAACGCCATTGATCTCATTGCCAAAGATGATCGCCAGCTTCTCACCCGGCAGTGGTGAAAAGTCCTGCAGCATTGTGCCCCCTTCAACCTGCTCAATGGCAATTATCCTGTATCCTGCATCTTGCAACTGTCTGACTGCCCCGGCTGTGGTATCGAAGTATTTCCACTCCACCGACTCCGTAGCTCCCAGGGCGGTTTTATGGATCTCACGGTGAGGGGGCGTCGCGGTTATGCCGCAAAGGTACACCCCTGCAAGCCTGAAGGCATCGGCAGTGCGGAACACCGATCCGATGTTGTTCTGCGACCGGATGTTGTCGAGGATGATGATCACCGGCGTTTTCTCTGACGTTTTGAACTCCTCCGGCGTCAGCCGGTTCAGTTCGGGCATTTCAAGCTTTCTCATTTTACAAAAGTAGTTTATCCCTATTTATCAACAAACTGCCAGAGGATTAATGAGGGTTGTTAACTTTGGAGACCGGGAATGGGATTTGGGATGTGAGATGTGGGATGTGAGAATAAAAATATCCCAGATCCCAGATCCCTGATCCCACATCAATTTTCAATTTTCAACTGTGTTAAAGCCAAAGGAGATAGCAGAGACGCCTCTGATGAAGCAGTACAACGCCATCAAGGCGAAGTACCCGGATGCGCTGTTGCTATTCAGGGTGGGCGACTTCTATGAGACTTTTGGCGAGGATGCCATCCGCACCTCCAATATTTTGGGGATTGTACTTACGCGACGGGCCAACGGGGCTGCGGCATACATCGAACTGGCCGGTTTTCCGCACCATGCACTGGATGTGTATCTTCCCAAACTGGTTAAGGCCGGGCTCAGGGTAGCCATCTGCGACCAGCTGGAGGATCCGAAGCTCACCAAGACCATTGTGAAACGCGGGGTTACCGAGCTGGTCACCCCGGGCGTTTCTTACCACGACAAGATCCTTGAGCAGAAGGAGAACAATTTTCTTGCGGCAGTGCACCTGGATGCAAAAATTTCGGGCATCTCCTTTCTCGACATCTCCACAGGGGAGTTTTACCTGGCTCAGGGAAGCGGCGAGTACATCGACAAGCTGATCCAGAGTTTCCGGCCCAACGAGGTGATCATCCAGAAGAGCAACCGGCAGAAATTCACCGAACTCTTTGGCAATAAATTTTATATCAACACTTTCGACGACTGGGTATTCACCCGTGAATTTGCAGGCGATCTGCTGATGAAGCAATTTGGCACTGTGTCGCTGAAAGGGTTCGGGGTGGAGAATATGGAGTTTGGCGTGATCGCTGCCGGGGCCGCGCTCCACTACCTCGCCGAAACCCAGCACGACCGGGTGCAGCACATCTGCAAGCTGACCCGTATTGAGGAGGACCATTATGTCTGGCTCGACCGGTTTACGATCCGCAACCTGGAGTTGCTCAGTACCGCCAATGAGAATGCAAAGACACTTTTCGACATACTCGACCACACCGTTTCGCCCATGGGGGCCCGCCAGCTGCGGCGCTGGATGATCCTCCCGCTCAAGAACCGCCTGCCAATTGAGGAACGGCATGATGCCGTGGAGTTTTTTACTGAAAATCCTGAGATTACGGCAGGGATGCGCCACCATTTCCAGCTTATCGGCGATCTTGAGAGGCTCATCTCCAAGGTTGCTGTTGCACGGGTAAATCCGCGCGAGATGGTCTACCTGAAGCGGGCACTCGAATCGATCGAAGCGGTGAAGGCCATCTGCGAAGGCTCCGGCAACAACGGTCTCGAGAAGATTGGGGAGCAGCTGAATATCTGTCACCTCGTTCGGGAGCGCATCGAACGGGAGATCAACCCCGACCCGCCTGCTCTGGCCATCAAGGGGAACATCATCGCCTCCGGGGTAAATCCTGACCTCGACGACCTGCGGAAGATCGCCGGCTCCGGCAAGGATTATCTTGTGCAGATCCAGCAGCGGGAGACCGAACGTACGGGCATCAGCTCCCTGAAGATCGGATACACCAATGTTTTCGGCTATTACCTCGAAGTAACAAATGTTCACAAGGAGAAGGTTCCGGAAGACTGGCAGCGCAAGCAGACGCTTGTCAATGCCGAACGGTACATCACCCCCGAACTGAAGGAGTATGAGGAGAAAATACTTCACGCCGAGGAGCGGATGATGGAGATCGAGCTGCGAATCTACAACGAACTGATCCTGTTCCTGGCCGACTACATCCGGCCAATTCAGCTGAATGCCTCGCTGGTGGCCCGGCTCGACGTACTCGTCTCCTTTGCCACCAGTGCCGTGGCTCACCATTATGTTCGTCCGGAACTCAACGATACACTGGTGCTCGACATCCGGGGCGGCCGCCATCCGGTGATAGAACAGCAGCTCAAACCGGGCGAACAGTACGTGGCCAACGACGTTATGCTCGACGACAGGAGTCAGCAAATCATCATCCTCACCGGTCCGAACATGTCGGGGAAATCGGCCCTGTTGCGGCAGACCGCCCTCATCGTGCTGATGGCACAGATGGGCAGTTTCGTGCCGGCCGAAGCGGCCATCCTGGGCATCACCGACAAGATCTTCACCCGCGTGGGGGCCTCCGACAACATTTCATCCGGCGAGTCGACATTCATGGTGGAGATGAACGAAACGGCGAGCATCCTCAACAACATCTCAAACCGAAGTCTCATCCTTCTCGACGAGATTGGGCGCGGCACCAGCACCTACGATGGCATCAGCATCGCCTGGGCCATTGCCGAATTCCTGCACCAGCACCCGCTGTTTCATCCCAAGGTACTCTTTGCCACCCATTACCACGAGCTCAACGAGATGACTGGCCTGATGCCGCGTATCCGCAATTACCATATTGGAATAAAGGAGATCGGTAACCAGGTGATCTTCCTGCGAAAGCTCCTTCCCGGCGGAAGCGAACACAGCTTCGGCATCCATGTCGCCAAAATGGCCGGCATGCCCGCCTCGGTGCTGGAGCGGGCGGAGGAGATGCTGGCTCAGCTGGAGGATCGG
>CAYHCQ010000161.1:0-5028 GCA_964355115.1 uncultured Prolixibacteraceae bacterium
TATACCTGCTTTGTTGCCGGATTCTGGAGTGTGTAGTCATCCCAGAGCCTGTCAAAAATATATTGGAAGTTCATTGTGCTGTTTTTAAGGTCAATGTTAGAAAAGTCCCCGGATCAATTCATCAGCAGTGAGATTTGTAAAGTAATCACCGATGTTGAAGCCTGAGAGGGCAAGCCTGATGGCTTTCTCCTGATGCTCTGTTCCTGTAAGTGCCTGCTCAATCTCTTCGGTGTCGAACTTGTTGAAATAATCGCCAAAGATCTTCAGATGCAGGATTTTACCGTTGTGCACCTCCATATCGAATTCTATTGTTCCGCTTTTCTCAGTCCGCAGTACCCTCTTGAAGTTGTACCGGGGCGAATACCCGAAATTCCACTCCCATGTGCCATACTTTGTTCGTGCCAATTCGTGAATTTTATCATGGTCATCTTCAGAGAGATCATAAAACACCGCATCGGGATATTTTTCCACGATATGATCCTCAATGAGAACAGCGAATTGCATCACATCCATCGGTTCCCGTAAATGTTCGCTGATATTCGTCACCCTGCTGCGAACCGATTTTACAGCCTTGTCGCGGAACTTCTCCGGATCAACATTCAACGCCTGGGTGAGATCGGTCATCATCGCCGAGAAGAGCAGTGTGCCATGATGCAGAACGCGGTTTTTCCAGATGTGCTCTGCATTTCCGGAGAACTTCCTTCCGCCGATGGTCAGATCGTTGCGCCCTTCAAACTTTGCATCGATGCCAAGCTTAAGCAATACCTCCAGAATAGGTTCTGTATATTTCCTGAAATCAATCAGACTCTCCTGCTTTCCCTTCTGGATAAATGTGAAGTTGAGGTTGCCAAGGTCGTGGAACACCGCACCGCCTCCCGACAACCGGCGCACTACCCGGATGTTGTTCTGTTTTACATAGTCTACATTGATCTCGGCCAGAGTGTTCTGGTGTTTACCAACAATGATCGAGGGTGCATTTCTCCATAGCATGAAAGAGTCCTCTTCGAAATTCTTCAGCACATACTCCTCGGTGGCAAGATTGAAGCAGGGGTCAGTATTGTGCCGGCGGATGATCAGCATAGTAGGAAATTTCGGCAAAATTAAGGTATTTAGAAAAAGATATCATAGTTTTAAGCAAAGTCTAAATTTTTACCTTTGTGAGTTCAATGAATCTCGATTTTTTATGGACATGTTAACATATCTTCTTTTCCGTGCTTTCAGCATCCTGTTCTCAATTATACCGTTCAGGCTGCTTTACCTGTTCTCCGATTTCCTGTTTTTCATTATCTATTATGTCGTTCGTTACAGGAAAAAAGTTGTGTTTGAAAATATCAGGAACTCCTTCCCCGAAAAGAGCGAGGAGCAGATAAACCTGATTGCCCGTCAGTTTTACCACCACTTCACCGATATTTTCATTGAAAGCCTGAAATCTTTCACAATGACCGAAGATGCAGTAATCAAGAGATGTAAATTCATCAACACAGAATTAATTGATAGTTTTTTCAAAAATGGACAGCCGGTGATATGTGTTGCCGGACATTATGGTAACTGGGAGTGGGCCGGCATTGCAGCCGGGAAGCAAATGCTTCATAAACCGGTGGGTTTCTATAAGCCGCTTTCAAACCCTTATATCGACCGGTACATTCAGAAAACCAGGGTAAGGGGGCGGTCACGGCTCGCTTCTATAGAAAAAACATCGGAAACATTCAAGGCCGATTGGGGTGAAACTTCAGCATTCTATATGGTAGCAGACCAGAGTCCGTCAAGTCTCCGGCTGGCTTACTGGATTGACTTTCTGAACCAGAAAACCGCCGTGCTTCATGGTCCCGAAAAGTATTCACGGGTCCATAACCTGCCCGTCTTCTTTGCCTGCGTGAAAAAGGTAAAACGTGGAAACTACACCGTTGAATTCAGGCTTCTCGAAGCCAATCCCGCAAAAACAAAAACGGGTGAATTAACTACCCGTTATATGAAAATGCTTGAATCCATTATCAGGGAGCAACCTCAGTATTACCTCTGGTCGCACCGCCGCTGGAAACTGAAACGCCAGTAGATAACCATTGCCTCTCACCGGGTTAAAACCCGGCGTTCTCACCATTTTATAAGAGTCCCCCGTTTTTGTAGATTGCAAGTTGCGCATCATAGAACTTGTTTATGGTGGCACTCTTTTGTTTTGTGAGATTGGTGATTTCGCCCGTTACGAAGTCTACCCTGACCATGTCGCCGTGTTCTATTTCCGCCCTTGTGAGTAATTCCGGATTATATGTAAGAATCGGCATGGCTGCGTTGATGGCATTGCGCTCATAGATCGCGCCATACGATTCGGCCACGATACAGCTCACGCCAAGCGAAAGGAAACAGTCGACAGCCTGCTGGCGTGAACTGCCAGCGCCGAAATTCTTCTGCGTGATCACGATGTCGCCAGGCTTAGCCTTTTTTGCAAAATCCTCGAACCCTTTGAGGTTGTCGAATGTGTACTGTCCCATCTCCTTTATTTCGGTAATGGTGAGATAGCGGTTGTGGAAAATCATGTCCGTATCAATATCGTCTTTCGGAATAATCCAAACCGTTCCTTCAGCTATCGTAGGCTTTTCAACCTTTTCTTTGTCGTGACGCGTGACGCGTGACACGTCACGGTTTTCCTTTGCCCTGAACAATGCCGGCTGATCGGGTATCTGGTCGGGTGTTGTAATGTATCCGGCAACTGCTGAAGCGGCAACAACGGCAGGGGAGGCCAGATATACGAATCCCTTGCCCTGCTTGCCTTCGAAATTCCGGTTGCCGGTACTTATGGTAACTTCGCCGGGACCGTTTTGTCCGACCTGTCCGGCAGCGCATCCTGCGCAACCTGCATTGGAAACCATGACACCTGCCTCTTTGAAGGTTTGAATGAGCCCTTCGTCCATGGCCTGGGTCCAGATGGCATCGGTGGAGGGGACAATTTTAAGTACCACACCCGGAGCCACTTTTCGTCCCTTCAGAATGGCAGCCGTGATCCTAAGGTCTTCGATGCGGCCGTTGGTGCAGCTGCCGATGAACCCGGAGTCGATCTTCGTGTTACGAACGGCGTCGATGGAGATGTCGTCGTGCGGGTGGCCGGGACGGGCAACCATAGGTACAAAAGCGGAGAGGTCGATGTCGAAGCTCTTCTCGTAGGTTGCACCGGGGGCAGCCATCACTGCGGGGTAGTCCCTTCCGGTAGCCGTTTTAAGTTCAGCAAGAAGCAATGGTGAGGTAGGGAAAAGAATGATTATAGCCCCCATCTCAGTACCCATCGAGGCAATCGTGATCCGCTCGGCAAGGGTAAGTTTTTCGACCTCTTCACCGTAAATTTCAACCGAATAGCCAAGCAGCTTGTTGGCGCCAAAAATTGCCAGGAGATTAAGAATGATATCCTTGGCGGAGACGTCGGCACCTCTTTTGCCCGTCAGGGTTATCTTTACGGAGGCCGGTACTTTAAACCAGACCGCGCCCTTGGCCCAGGCCGCAGCAATGTCCTGGTCGCCCATCCCCTGGCCAAAAGAGGCGATGGCACCCATGATATTGGCATGAGAGTCGGTGGAGACAAATGTGCTTCCGGGCCATGCGAGTCCATTGTCGATGGCCAGGTGGGTTCCGATGCCTGAGTCCACATCATACACCCGGATGTTGTTTTCACGGGCATAGAGGCGGCATTTGTGCTGGTTTTCGGCATATTTCTGGTCCGATCCGCCGGGGTTGCAGTCAAATGTGAAGATGGTCTTTTGCGGATCGGCAACAGTGAGCCCGTTGTCGAGCAAATTTTTGACAACATTTGCGCCCCCGAAGTCACGGGCAGCGCGGGTATCAATGATCACGTCAACAATGTCGCCCGGCTTTACAGAGGACTGATTTGAATGCGATGCTATGATTTTTTCGATGATGGTCATGGGATGGAATTATTTTAATCTATCTCTGAACGGCTCAAAAGTCATGAAGTCGGCATGGTGCACGATATAGGCTTCCACGGTGCGTTTTACCATATCGCCTTCACCGGCATGGGTTGCAATGATATGGCACACAGCCGCAGGAACGCCGCACTGTTCGGCAAGCGAAACTCCTGAGAAAGGGTGACGGAGGTACTTCCCGTACATCCCCTGCACCGATTTGCCGTCCTTCATTTCGTATTCCAGGAGTTTACCCACATCGGCCAGGATAGCGCCGGCGATAAGTATGTCCATGTTTACAGGGAGGTCGGCCTTGAAAAATTCATTCATCTTATTGCCGGCATCGCGGGCTACATGCACCACGCAACGTTTATGTGACATGAAGGAGACCTTCAGGTCGGGTCCGGCCAGGAGGGTGAAGGGTATTTTATTCAGGTCGTCGGGAGAAAGCACGCTTCTCTCAAGCGCGAGTTCCCATGTCTTTGCAGTTTGTTCACGGAGATCTGGATCCTGGATCCACATCAGCTCCGGCCAAAGGGCCAATACTTTGTCAGTCATAGGTTTTTTTTTGTATCAGGGTAACAAGGTAACAGGGTAACAGGGTAACAGGGTAAAAAAAATAATCACCTTGTCACTCTGTTACTTTGTCACCTTGTCACTATTATAACTTTGCAATGATTGCATCCGCCATCTGCTGCGTAGTAGCAGCGCCTTTGCTGAAAGCATCAGGTTTCCCGGCAAGCTTCATCATATCGTATGTCTTTACCTTACCCTCTTCAACCACCTCTGCAATGGCTTTCGAAATTCTGGCTGCCATGTCGTTCTCTCCGATGTGTTCGAGCATCATTACTGCCGACATGATCATGGCGATGGGGTTAACGATGGAAGGATTGAATTCGGCATATTTGGGAGCTGAACCGTGGGTGGGCTCGAAAACAGCAATCTCAGGGCCGATATTGGCGCTGCAGGCAAAACCAAGTCCGCCGATCAGGCCGGCAAAACCATCGGAAACAATATCGCCGAACATGTTACCTGCCACAATTACATGGTATGTTTCGGGATTCTTTGTGAGCCACATCATCTGGGCATCGATGTTGGTATCCTGAACCTTGATGCCGGGATA
>CAYHCQ010000161.1:5128-6971 GCA_964355115.1 uncultured Prolixibacteraceae bacterium
TGAGCCACATCATCTGGGCATCGATGTTGGTATCCTGAACCTTGATGCCGGGATATTCATTTTTTGCCAGCTCCTGAGCAAGCTTCAGCATCATACCTGATGTTTCACGAATCACATTTGGTTTTTCACAAACCGTAACTGTTTCAAAACCACGTAATTTTGCGTATTCAAAAGCGGCTTTCAGAATGCGGCTTGTGTATTTTTTGGTGAAAATACGCGTCGATACAGCAAGCTCAGGACGAGGACACCAGGCAAAATTATCCCTGAATTTTTTATGGGTCATAAGGGCATCATATACCTGGTCTGAGGGGTTGGTCCACTCCACGCCGCCATAAAGACATTCGGTATTCTGCCGGAAGATCATGCTGTCGATCACAGGCTCCTCAATAACTCCTCCAAAACCGCGACGAATGAAATTAAGCGGATTGCCTTTAAAGGTTTTGCATGGCCGCATGCAGATGTCGAGGTCGTATTTCTGGCGCATGCTTACGATGGGACTGTAATAGGTGTAGCCCTTGCCTTTCAGTTCAGGAGCCAGTTCTGCTTCTGTTTTATCCTTTGGTTTTGAAGTGATGGCGCCGAAGAGGCCGATTTTGTGTGTTTCAAGCAGTTTCTGAGTACGGGCAGGAAATGGATCGCCCTCCTTGCACCAGAATTCCCAGCCGATATCGCCGTGAACATATTCTGCGTCAAAACCGGCTGCATCTAAAACACGGATCGCCTGGTCCAGGACAACTTTCCCGATGCCGTCGCCGGGCATCGCTACAATGGTTCTTTTTGCCATAAGAGTTTGATTAGATTAATTTTAAGCTATGTGAATTGATTCACAAAGGTAGATAAAAAACACTTACCTGCCTGAGTTGTAAAAAAAAAATAGCGTAATTATTTGAAAATCAGAATCCCGGGTGCAATGCCTGCGCCAGCCAGAAGCATAAGGCAGATATAATGGCGGACGCAGGGATGGTGAGTACCCAGGCGATCACAATGTTAATTGCGATCTTCCATTTTATTCCGGTAAGGTTTGTTACAGCGCCTACCCCGATGATGGAACCAGCGATAGTGTGGGTTGTCGAAATAGGAATGCCGAGACTTGTTGCAAGGAATAAGGTGAGGGCACCTGATGTTTCCGCCGCAAACCCGTGAACTGGCTTCAGTTTTGTTAGTTTCATCCCCATGGTCTTTACGATTCTCCAACCTCCCAGGGCAGTACCAACTGCCATGGCAAGATGACATGAGAGTATAATCCAGAGTGTATCCCAGCTTGTAAGTGAAAGTTTTACATCCGGAGAAAATATCCCTGCTGCCATAAGAAGCGCAACAATAACTCCCATGGTTTTCTGGGCATCATTTCCTCCGTGTCCCAGCGAATAAAGGGCTGCCGAAAAAATTTGACCGCGGCGGAAAATGCTGTCGACTTTATGGGGGCTCATCTTATGAAATGTCCAGATGAGAATGAGCATGAAAAGGAAGCCCAGAGCTACTCCGATCAGTGGTGCAATAGGGATAAAAGTTGCTGTTTGAGCGACTTTCGACCAGTGAATAATGGCCATCCCTTTGTAGGCCATTCCGGCACCGACAAGACCACCGATAAGTGCATGCGAAGAGCTTGATGGTAGGCCATACCACCATGTAACCAGATCCCATATTATTGCGCCGATCAGGCCTGTGAGGATGACGTACAGGAATGCGGGGTCGGCAGGGTCGATGATTACGATTTTCGCGATCGTGTTGGCAACTTTCGGGGCAAAAACAAACATGGCCGCAAAATTGAAAAATGCTGCCCAGAAAACTGCAAATTTGGGTGAAAGCACCTTGGTGGAAACGATCGTTGCAATTGAATTGG
>CAYHCQ010000162.1:0-6914 GCA_964355115.1 uncultured Prolixibacteraceae bacterium
TAATTTTCAATTAATCCAGGCTTGATTTTTTGCAAACCTGAGTTCTTTCAGTATATCTTTCCAATCTTTGTTTTTATTTCTTCAACTTTTGAAATGATGCGTTGTTGTTCAGATAAGGAGGGAAGGGGAATTTGAATAGATAAAAATTTTTCAGGTTTAATTTCGGTTTTAATACCTGATGGAAATGATTGTTTTAGATAAAATTTGAATCCATGACTTCTCAAAAAATACCATAGGTATTTTAAGTCAACTTTTTCTTCAATCGGATAGTAAACTGAATAGTGGATCGTAGCGGCTATTTGTCTGTTAAATTCATTGATTGCAACTGCACCTTTTTCAACATTGATACCTGAAATTACTAAGTCATTTGGCTGAACAGAAATCAACTTTGTATTTGATATTCCATCGTTTCTTAGCACTATTTCAGCCTCATTAAAACCAATTTTTGAAATGATAGGGATTTCACCATTGGAGACTTTTAGCTCATCAGGTGCTTCTCTCCTATTGATTAAAACATCTCCTATATAATATTTTTCTAACTTATACGTCATTACCAACCTTGGATTGTATTGTGTTTTGTATTTCTTGCATCAATTTCATCACTTGCTTCTCCTTATCTATTATAGAACCCACTAACTCAATCGGCTCACGATATTCAAATACTCCTTTGCGATTCGGGTTTTTCAGATCAAGATTTACATTCAGCAATTTGCCTTCTTCATCGGTAAATAAAACATCCTTCAATTTTACCTTCCAGGCATTTTCATTTTCTATTCGCTTGTTCCACCAGTTTGATATATCAGCAAATTCTTCTTGCTGAATTGGTCTTGTCTTGCTGTATTTCTTTCGATCGCCAGGGGGAAGCAATTCATAATACCAGATTTCTTTTGTGGACTCTCCTTGCTGAAAGAATAACAGATTGCAAGGAATATCTGTATATGGTGCAAAGATGCCTTCGCCTAATCGTACGATGGTATGCAGGTTAAATTCATCAATCAATTGTTTCTTCACCCTGGCTGCAATGCCCGGCGCAAATAAAGTCCCGTGAGGAACTACAATGGCTGCCCTACCTCCTTCACTTGTCGGCTTTTTCTTTTTCAATTTTCTCATAATGAGTTGCAGAAAAAGCAAAGCGGTTTCTGCTGTCTTTTTATCATCGGGAAAATTATTGAGGATGCCTCTTTCTTCTTCACCTCCAAACGGTGGGTTGGTAAGAATAATATCAACCCTGTCTTTGTCACCAATATCCCGAAGTGGAATTCGTAAACTGTTTCCGCTATCGATATTTGGATAGTTCAAACCATGCAACAACAAATTCATCTGGCAAAGTAGGTAGGGTAGTGGTTTGGCTTCGCCACCGATGATGGATTTGTTTTGTAATATTTCCTGTTGTTCTATTGTTTTCGCCTGCTTCTTCAAATGTTCAAACGCTGCAACCAAAAATCCTCCTGTTCCGCTTGCAGGGTCAAGAACTGTTTCCCCAATTTTCGGATTAAGCATTTCAACCATGAATTTTACAACCGGTCGTGGCGTATAAAATTCTCCGGCATCTCCGCTTGCATCCCGCATCTCCTTGAGCAAGCTCTCATATAGGTGCGAAAGCGTATTGGTTTCTTCGTTGTTGGTGAAATGTATTTCATCAATTTTATTCACCACATCACGTAACAGGTAGCCGTTGATCATCCGGTTGGTAACGCCTTTGAAAACAGTGGCAATTACATCTTTGCGTTCTGTTCCAGTTTCGCTTTGCAGCCCGCGTAAATAGTAAAGTAACCCTGTCCGTTCATTACCATCAGCAAGTTTTACCTTTTCGTTGTTGATGAATGAAAGCAAATCGTCGCCTGTCAGATTTTTATCCTTAGCCCAATCTCTCCAACGGTAAGGTTCTGCAATAGCAGCTTTATATTTTTTATTTTTCAGAGATGCCTGGGTTTCCTGCAGATTTTCATTATCGTCCAAAAACTTCAAGAACATAATCCAGGTGAGCATGGGCAAGCGGTCGCCATCGCCATTCATCCCTTTGTCCTTGCGCATGGTGTTCCTGCACGACTTGATAATTCCTGAAAGTCGTTGAGCCGGAGTTTCCTGCTTTACAATTTTATCTTGGTTTTTTATTGCCATTGTAAAATTTTATGCAGCTTCAGCATAAAGCAATGTTTGTAATTGTTCGATTGCTTGTTTGTATTTATCCATTCCTCCAAACTCATTTACAATTTCAATTTCATTTCCCTCTTGTCTGATAGGTTCGGCTGAAATAATATCAGGTCTGATCTGATTCAAACCAAAGTCAACATACTTTTCCAGGATCATTTTCAAGACATGCTGTGCTTTTTCGCTGTAAAGCGAAAAAAAATCAGGCTTGTTCTTTTGAAGAAGCTCTGACCTTTGCTTTCTGGTTTTAGGTTTCAAATTATACGCAACAAAACAAAGCAGGTCAAAAGGGTCCGCTTCGTTTTGTTTGGTAATGTCCATCAGTTGCTCGATAGAAATTCCACTGTTCTCCAATTCATCAATGATCTGCTGGCGTTCCTCTGCTTTGCTCCATTTACTCCGTAGTTCGTTTGCAGAGGGAAACAGGGTTTCGATCTGTTCTTTTGCATATTGGGTGAACTGAATGGTTCTCAGTTTTCCGTCACTTCCATATATGTGCACACTTTCTGCTGCAATATGAACTTCGCCTTCGGTAATGTAATATTTTGTTTTTCTTTCGCCTGTTGGAGGTGGCGGATCGAAAACAGTTTCATCATCTTCCGGCAGTGGCGGATCGCTGATGATAACTTCAGTTCCCGGGATGGTAACACCGTTAACGTCAATTTCTTCTTCGGTAATCAGGGGTGGTTCACCATCAAAATCAGGGTCTGCAAAATTCCGTGAAGCGGTACCTGTGTAATCAAGTATCGTGAAAAACAATTTGTCTTTATCTTCTCTGACTCTTGTCCCTCTGCCAATGATTTGCTTAAACTCTGACTTTGAATTTACGATCCGGAATAAAACAATATTTTTGCATGTCTGCACATCCACGCCTGTACTTAGGAGTCGTGAAGTTGTGACCACAACGGGAATTGGCTCATCGATATCCATGAACTTTCCGAGATGTCCTTTGCCAACCTCTTTTTCATCCGAAACAATTCGCACAACATAATCAGGATATTGGATAACCAGATCTGAATTTAAATTGCTCAATTCACGCCGGAAATGGTCGGCATGCTCCTGATTCACACAAAATACAATGGTCTTATCAAACCGGCCGTTCTTTACCATGAAATCAACCAGATGTTTTACAACTGCCTTTGTCCTCGGTAAATGAGAAAGTGTATTTTCAAAATCAGGTGTAGCATAAATTTGGTCCGGAATCATCTCTCCGAATGCATCCAACTCTCCTTCCTGGGGTCTGAATCCTGTTGCATCAGTTTCCGTAACTACCCGTTGAACAATATAAGGAGCGAGAAAACCATCTTCGATTCCCTGCTTTAAACTGTATGTGTAAATCGGATTCCCAAAGTAAGCGTATGTATCAATGTTGTCGTCACGCAAAGGAGTTGCGGTTAACCCCAGCTGAACAGAGGTATTAAAATAGTCTAAAATTATCCGCCAGTTGCTTTCATCTGACGAACTACCGCGATGACACTCATCAATTACAATCAGATCGAAAAAATCTCCAGGCAAGCTCCTGAAGGCTCCAACCCGGCTTTCATCCTCAGCCAACGACTGGTAGGTTGAAAAATATATTTCTCTGCTGCTTGTCAATCCTTCATCGGGAACAAGACATCTGGCATCGCCAAACACGGAAAAATCTTTTGCATGCGGATCTGTAACTAAAATGCTTCTGTCGGCAATAAATAACACTTTGGGCCTGCGATAGTCGCCTTTAATGTTCCAACGGTTGTTCCATAGTTTGTAAATGATTTGAAACGCAACAGTCGTTTTTCCAGTGCCAGTTGCCATGGTGAGCAACGTTTTTTTCTTTCCCTCCAGAATTGCTTTTACCGCAATATTTATCGCAATGCGCTGGTAATATCTTATTTCTTTGCCAGCAATGGCAAAAAATGGTTTTAAAAAGGTTTCCTGTATTTCTGTGTCAACCGGTTCAACTGCAGTTAATCTGTTCCACAATTCCGTCGGGGTCGGATATTGTGAGATTGGTTTTTCAATACCAGTTGTAAAATCAAATTCTAAAATATGAGCGCCGTTGGTGCTGTATGCGAATTTAAGACCCAGAATTTGGGCATACGCTTTGGCCTGCTGCATTCCGTCTGCTGCTTCCTTATATTTAACCTTGGCTTCAATTATTGCAATCGGAAAGTTTTGTGTGTAGCGAAGCAAATAGTCAAACCGTTTCGCTTTTTTCCTTTTTGCTTTTCTTCCAAACACAACAATTTTTCCGTCGGTGAAAGTCCGCTGCTCTAAGATCTGTTCGTCCGACCAATCACTTGCATAAATCTTAGGCAACACATCTTTGCGGCAAGTGTCGGCTTCACTTTCATAGTCGTTTATATTTATTATCGGTTCAGCCATTAATCACAAAGATAGGTTGATTATTAGAATTAGTTTAGGAGTTAATGAATTTCAATGATAAATAATTCATTATCAATTATCAACTGTCAATTGTCAATTATTAATTCTTATTCTCGGGTCGAGCATTCCGTATAAAATATCCACAAAGATATTGATAAGGATCAGTATGACGGAGATAAAAAGTACGGCTCCCATCACCACGGGGAAGTCGTATTTTTCCAATGCGTTTACAATTACAACACCAATTCCTTTCCAGTCGAAGACAAATTCGACGAAGACCGCCCCGGCGAGCAGGGATGCCATCCAGCCTGATATGGCCGTGATGACCGGGTTCAGGGCATTTTTCAGCGCATGCTTCAGCATGATGCGTGAACGGCTCAGGCCTTTTGCCTTGGCGGTGCGGATATAATCCTGCGAAAGGACATCCAGGAGCGAATTCCGGGTAAGCTCAACGATGATGGCAAGCGGTCTGATCCCGAGGGTGAATGCAGGCAGGATGAGGTTCTTCAGGTCGAGGAATTCGCCCCGTCCGAAATCATCCACCGAATAAAGGCTTCCTGCCATATTCAGATGGGTAAAGCTTGCCAGCACGTAGGCAAAGATCCAGGCGTTGAGGATGGCTGCGAAAAACGAGGGGAGCGACATCCCAAGTACAGAAAACACCAGCGCCAGCCGGTCGATAAAGCTATTTTGATAAATCGCACAGACGATGCCGATGCCGATGCCGAGGATCACAGCAAAAGCCATGGCCACAAACGCGAGGATGGCGGTGTTGACAAACCCCTCGGCCAGGATGGAGGAGACATTGCGTCGCGACTGGTACGACTGGCGCAGGTAAGGTTGTTTCAGTACTAATGTGGTTTTCCCTCCGAAAGAGAGGAGGGAGATCGTTTTCCCGTACTTATCAGGGTTCAGGTACCAGTAGCTTGATTTATCGGCAATGGCATGCACCGAGAGCGGTGAAAGATCGTTCAGGTAATTCAGGAATTGCAGGGGTAGCGGCTTATCTCGCCCAAGGTCCCTGTTTATGGACTCCACCGCAGCGATGTCGGCCCGTTGTCCCAGCATCATCCGGGCAGGATCGCCCGGCAAAACATTGAAGAGGAAAAACACCACCACAACCACCCCGAAGAGAACCAGGATACCGTACAAAAGACGTTTCAGGATGAACCTTGACAAAATGTTAATGTGCTAATGTGCTGATGTGCTGATGTGCCAATGTGCTGATGTGCTGATGTGCTGATGTGCTGATGTGCTGATGTGCCGATGTGCCAATGTGCTGATGTGCTGATGTGCCAATGTGCTGATGTGCTGATGTGCTGATTATCAATTATCAATTGTCAATTGTCAATTATTTTTCATGTAGTTTGACTTTACATCGTAGTAGTCAGGTACATCTTTTGCGTTCCATTTTGCGATTACGATGCCGTCTTTCAGAAGGATCAGTCCGGGATTGGCGCGCACCATGGTTTTCAGTACGACGTCGTCGGAGTTGTAATAGTCGAAGGCGGTACCGTGTGAAAGTCTGAATTTCTTTATCTCCTCCGGCAGGGAGGTTGTAAGGCAGATAAATGAATATCCTTCGGCCATGGCCTTTTTGTAAAATGGAAGAAGCCTGTGTAAAGCGTCAGTATGGGTCGATGACAGGTTGTATGCCACCAGGATAAACTGGTAGTCGGGGTTTTCGAGAACACTGGCGGTATAATCGTTTCCTGCAGCATCTTCCACCCGCAGCACCATTCCCTGCTCTTTGTTGGGATCGACTACACGCTGAGATTTGAATACCCACTGTGAAAGCCACACTGAATCGTTCCACGGGTAGTTGGGTGAAACAAACTCCTTCTCTTCTCCAGTTGCCCGGTTTTTATAGGTAACGAAAAATTTAACCGGCAGGGTAGCCGCCTGGTTTACCCTGTTTCCAACCTTCCAGGCCATGAAGTCGATGAGCGGCAGGTGTCTTACACACCAGACCGACATCATGGATATAATGATGAATGTAAGAGATACCAGGACAAAATCAACCCTCGCCGCCAGTGCGCTCCGGTATTTTTTCCGCCAGATGAAAATGGGAATCACCAGGGCCATAAGCACAAGGTTCTTCAGGAAGGTGGCCACGTTGGTAAGTTTGACAGCATCTCCGAAACAGCCGCAATCGGGTACAAGGTTGTAAACGGCATCGAAAAAGGTGAGGATGGTAAAAAAGGTCATCATCGGAAGAAGCATCCAGGCCGCTTTTTTGATCCAGAGGTTGAAGAGCAGGCTGATCCCGATTGTAAATTCCATGGCAACAAGAAGAATTGTCAGATAGATGGAGAGAGGCATGGCCCATGCCACATTGAAGGCGAGAAAGTAGTCATCCATGCGGTAGACCGTTCCCAGCGGGTCGACCCCCTTGACAA
>CAYHCQ010000163.1:0-6887 GCA_964355115.1 uncultured Prolixibacteraceae bacterium
AATGAAATTGGTGGTTCCGTCGAGGGGATCGATGACCCAGGTGAATTCTCCAGACAAAAGATCAGGACTCTCTTCGGCAATAAACCCGCTTCCGGGTAAAAGTTCGGTCAGTCTCTTAATGATACGCCGTTCCGACTCCTTATCAACCCAGGTCACATAGTTGTGGATTCCTTTGTGCTCAATGTCGGAGGAGCGCAGGTTCATCACCTCGAAACGCAGGAATTCGCCTACCTCACGCGCAAGTGCACAAACTTTGGGGGTGAGGGTTTCAAGGTTCATTTTCATGGATTGGATATTAGTCACAGAGTCACAAAGTAAAGTCCGTCATGGTCAGGCCTGATAAGCTTTACAGGAACAACCTGGTTTACCAGTTCAGGGTTAAAGGGAGTTTTTACCTTAATATAGTTCTCCGTGAAGCCGTGCATAAATCCGTGAGAGTTATCCGATTCGAACAAAACACCGGCCTCTTTGCCGGCATTCTGCAGGTAAAACTGCTGTTTCTTTTCGTCCGACAGCTGATGCAGCAACAAGCTTCTCCGTTTCTTCTCCTGTTCATTTACAGCATCGTCCATTTTGGCGGCCAGTGTGTTGTCACGCTTCGAATAGGTGAACACATGCATGTAGGAAATATCCAGGTTCTTCAGGAAATTGTATGTGTCGTCGAAATCTTCGGCGGTTTCTCCCGGAAATCCCACAATCACATCAGCGGCGATACACGCATCTGGCATCAGCGACCTGATCTTCTCTACCCTGCCGGCATAAAGTTCACGGTTGTATTTCCGGTGCATGGCCTTCAGGGTTTTGTTGTTGCCCGACTGCAGCGGAATGTGAAAGTGGTGCAGGAATCTTTCCGATCCTGCTACATGGGTAATAATTTCGTCGCTGAGCAGGTCGGGTTCGATGGAGGATATCCTTATCCGTTCAAGAACTTTTGCCATTTCAAGAGCTTGAAGGAGGTCAAAGAAGGATTCCTGGTTTTGCCGGCCGAAGTCGCCGATGTTTACACCCGTAAGAATGATCTCCCGGATGCCGTTAGCAGCAATTTCGCGGGCGCTTTCAATAACATTGGCCACTGTATCACTGCGGCTTCTGCCCCGTGCCAGCGGAATTGTACAGTAAGTACAGTAATAGTCGCATCCATCCTGGATCTTCAGGAATGAACGCGTTCGATCGCCGTAAGAGAAAGAGGGCACGAAGGCTGCTTTTCCGGGTTTTTCTGCCGCCAGGATCCCCCCATGGTAAGGAGTGTCGTAACTAAGTCTTTCAAGTTCGTTAAGCAGGTTGAACTTTCCCTCATGTCCGAGAACAAGGTCGACTCCCTCCATCTGCGCAAGCTCCCCGGGTTTCAGTTCCGAAAAACAGCCGATCACGGCGATTTTTGCAGCGGGATTGAGATGATGCACCTGGCGGATGGCTGCCCTGCATTTCTTCTCGGCAACAGCGGTTACAACACAGGTGCTGATGACATAGATATCTGCCTGATCGTGAAAATTCTTCAGTTCAAATCCCCTCTCTTTAAACTGGCGCGACAGGGCAGAAGCCTCTGCGAAATTTACCTTGCAGCCGAAGTGGTGGAATGCGACACTCTTTGAATTCATAGGGGCAAAGATACAAAGTTACCGTTTAAGGTACTGCTGAAGAATGATCCCGGCCACGATGAAAACCAACCCGACAACGGTCGAAAGAAGTATGGTTTCTCCAACGGCAAAATGGATGATCAGAAGCGAAAAGAAAGGGGAGAGGTAGATGAGGTTAGAAACCCTGGCGGTTGTGGATGAAAACCGGAGTGCATTCAGCCAGAGGACAAATGTGATTCCCATCTCAAAAAATCCGATGTACACCGCGCCCGCCAGCCCCTGCCACACGGGAAGGCGGAATTCGCCAGTGACAACTACAGCAATAATTGTAAAAAGAAGTCCGAAACAAAAGTTCAGAAAAAGCTTCGTCACCGCTTCCCGTTTATCCTTCAGACTGAAAATCCAGTAGAGCGCCCAGAAAACAGCGCTCCCAACAGCAAGGAGGAACCCGGTAAGACTTGAAAAGGTAAGGGAATAAATTTTTCCATGGGTCGAAATAATCAGGATCCCCAGGAAGCTTATAAGGATGGCAACCACACTCCAGGGGCTGATCTTTTGCTTCAGCAGGGGAATTGAAAGCAGTACCAGCACCAGCGGCCAAATATAGTTCAGGGTGCCGGCCTCCTGGGCGGGAAGAAGGTCATAGGCTTTGAGAAGTACTACGTAATAAAGGAAAGGATTGAGCATCCCCAGCCATGCGGAGGTGAACAAATCCTTCAGGGTAACCTGCCTTAACAGGGCCATTTTATCCTGGATAAGTATTGTGACCAACAGCACAAGGCAAGCCATAAAAGAGGAGAAGAGCAGCAATGCAAGCGGATCCATGTAGCGCAGCGACAATTTGAATGCTGAGCCGATTGTCGACCAGCAGGCAATGGCCGCCAGAGCATAGAGATAGGCTTTCTTCTGAGGTTTCATAACGGCCGCGAAGGTAGCGAAAGATCGCAAAAAAGTACTATTTTTGCCTCTCTTAACCCTACGAACCATGAAAAAACTTGCTGTTGTTGCATTGGGAGGAAATGCCCTCCTCCGCTCAGATCAGAAAGGAACCATCGACGAGCAGGAGGCAAATGCCTATGCAACCGGCGAAAGCCTGGTAAAACTAATCAAGCGGGACTATAACATCGTGATTACCCACGGAAACGGTCCCCAGGTCGGGAATATCATGCTGGCTAACTCAGCCGGCTTGAAAATGTTCGGTATTCCGGAGATGCCGTTGGACATTTGTGTGGCTTATTCGCAGGGATTTATCGGTTACATCATCGAACAGCAGCTGAAAAATGTTCTGGAGGAGCACGACATGGAACGCGATATAATGACTATTACGACACGCGTACTGGTCAATAAGGACGATCCCGCTTTTGCTAATCCCACAAAACCTGTAGGGCCTTACTATACCAGGGAGGAGGCAGATATAACGACGAAGGAGACCGGTTCTGTTTTCAGAGAGGATCCGCGGGGCAGGGGATGGCGGAAAGTTGTTGCATCGCCGCGACCGCTGGTCATTCTGAATAAAAAGTCGATTGAAAAGATTGCCCGCGAGGGGCAGATTGTAATCGCCGTTGGTGGCGGAGGAATCCCGGTTTTTTACGTTGAACCCAATAAGTTGCAGGGTATCGATGCGGTGATCGACAAGGACCTGGCTTCAGCCCTGCTTGCCTCACAAATAAATGCCGACAAATTTTTCATTCTGACGGATGTTCCCAAGGTATGCATCAACTTCAATACGCCCCAGGAAAAAACACTCGACAGGCTGACAATCCTTGAAGCAAAACGTTACCTGGAGGAGGGACAATTTCCTGAAGGCAGCATGGGCCCAAAAGTAAGGGCGGCCATCCACTTTGTTGAACATTCGGGGAAAGATACCATAATCACCAAGACCACCATGCTTGGTATCGATAACGGTGGTACAAGGATCACGCTGGTCTAGAAGACCATCTTCTTTACAACCAATCCGTCAATTTTCAGCAACTCGTTCTCGAGTTTATAAAACTCTTCTCTGTTTCCGGTCAGTTCAAGCAGGACTATGCCGCAGGAGGTATTCTGTCCCTCTTTCATATCGTGCAGACCAAGTCTTGTTTTAATGCTGCAGCCAAATCTGGCAAGGACCGATTGAACAGAAGAGACTTCTCTGATACGATCGGTGACATGCAGACCGAGAATCCAGGTTTCGCTCATATAAATTGGTTAATTATTTACGGTTTTAGCAGGCATGAGATTGCGGAATTGCATAGTAAATGTGGCGCCGTTGTTACCTGACAACTCAATTTTCCCGTCGAGCTGTTCAATCAGAAGACGGATAATAAACATTCCCAGCGAGGGTTGCTGGTCCATTGAAAAGTTCGCTGGAAGGCCTATCCCATTGTCTTTTACGACCAGGGTAAGATTGTCGCCCACCCCTTTGCGGAGGTGGATCTGGATCTCTCCCTCCTGGTGGTGCGGGAAAGCGTACTTGAACGAGTTGGTAAGCAGTTCGTTGGTGATCAGACCCAGCGGGAGCGCTGTTTCGATACTCACTTCGGTGGGCTCAAGATCGGTGATCAGGTTTACTCTGTGACCACTGAAGGTGCCCATGATGATAGAGGCAAGTGAACGGAGATAGTCGTCGAGCGGGATCCGGTCGATATTCTCCGACCTGTAAAGGTGCTCATGTATCAGGGCCATTGACCGTATCCTCATTTCTATGTCGCGTATGATCCTTCGCAGTTCCGGGTCCGAGTTATTCCTCATTTGCAGGGTCAGCAGGCTGATTACTATCGCTAGGTTATTTTTTACCCGGTGATGGATCTCCCTGAGCATGATCTCCTTTTGTTCTGCGTTTCTAAATTTCAGATCTTCGACTTCTCTCTCTTTCGAACGGTCGCGGATGATGGTCATCACCTGGATCACCTTATTGTCGCGAAAAACCGGAATCTTCCTGTTCTCAAAATACCGGACCTGTTCCCCGATTTCCATTTTCTGTTCAGTGATAAGCGGTGTGCCGGTTGCAAATACATGCTTAACCTCGTCAAGGGTTTCATCCGTAATGAAAGGATAGGCTCCTGCCAGATTCTTGCCAATTGCATCTTCCGGGTAACCGGCCTTCCGGTATTCCTCTTTCAGTGATGAGTTGATGATCAGGATCCGGAAGCTGTCATCCATAACATATATCCAGTCGGGTATCGAATCAAGGGTATGGTGATACTGCAGTTCAGAACCGCGGAAAGCCTCTTCCGCTTCCCTGCGCTCCTGTATCTCGCGAAGGAGCTTTTTGTTATTCTCAGAAAGGGCTTTCTGGTGGAGAAAATTTTTCCAGTTGAGCCTCTCCAGGATGAAGGCCATGAAAAACCCAACGGAGTAGCTGGCAATAACAAAGAAGAGGTTGTTGTAGAAAAAATAAATATTGCCGGTGTAGGTTCCGTTCAGGATCGAGGAGACCGTATAACTTATCAGCATCAGTGCACCCAGTATGGAGAGCGTACGAAAACGGAGCCGGTAAAAAGTAAACAGTCCAATGATGACCAGCATTACCCATGAGGAGAAATGCTGGTAGCCGGGTTGTGAAAGTATTGCCGTTGAGCCGATGTAGAGGATTACAACGCAGATCAGGAGGTTGAGCACTATGTAGATCCGGGTCAGCCAGGATTCGAGCTTCGGGATATACATTACGATCACGGTGATAATTATGAAGGGACTGATCAACCCGAATCTCATGTAGAATTTCATCTCCGGCAGATCGGGAAAGAAGACCTGGTTGAAGGCAGCAAAGAAGATGAAAAGAAGCAATGTAAATATCAGACCCACCCTCATCGTCGGGAGCGAGGAGGTAAGATAATATTCCAGAAATTCCTTGTTCAAATCCTTGCCCGGTGTGTTGCTCATTGTGAGATTGCTATAGTTCAAAAATCATGTGCTGAAGCTCCAACCCGCCAATCTGTTTCAGCTCCTCTTCCAGTTTGAGACACTCAGTGGCATCTCCTGCCAGTTGCAGAATAATCACCCCGACCCGGCTGCATACGTCCTCGGTGACCTCGTGAAAGCCCAGCCTCGATTTGATCACATGAGCGAATTTCGTCAGTGTTTGCTGGGTACGGCCGGCCTCCTTGATGCGATCGGTAATTAGCAAGCCAAGAATCCTGATCTCTTTCATTGTGCAGATTGTATTAGAAATAGAGGTCACGCTGACCCTCTTTGATTTTCTGAATGTTATCCTCAAGCCGGGCTTTAAAAACCGGGTCCTCAATTTCCCCGAGTTTCTCCTGCAGCAGCGCATACCCTTTGGTTTTGGTTTCAGAGGGGGCGTAATCTTCAAGGTATTCAGCAAGGGTCATCAGCGCATTGGGCTGGCAGAATCTCTTGATAAAGCCCGGCACCGAGAACTCCATGAAATGTTCGCCCGTGCGCCCGAGACGATAACATGCTGTGCAAAAGGAGGGGATGTATTTTTGATCAATTAGCTCCTCCATGATCTCATTCAGGCTCCGGTTATCGTTGATCTGGAACTGTTCGAGATCGATATCCTGGTTGTCGTGTGCGCTCTGTTTCGAGTACCCGCCCATTTCGATATTTGTACCTCCGTCGATCTGCGAAACACCGAATTGAAGTATTTCGTCTCGTATCGCAGCCGATTCTCGTGCCGTAAGTATCAACCCGGTATAGGGAACGGCAAGCCTCAGGATGGCAACCAGCCGTGTGAACTCGGCATCGTTGACGATGTGATCCTGGCTTATGTTCAGCTGTGATGCATACTGGATGCGTGGAAACGAGATAGTGTGCGGTCCCACGTTGTAAACAGCCTCGAAATGGTTGGTGTGTCTTACCAGTCCCATCACTTCAAACCGCCAGTCGTAAAGTCCGAAGAGAGCGCCAATGCCCACATCGTCGATCCCTGCCTCCTGTGCCCTGTCGAGGCCGGTAAGTCGCCAGTCAAAGTTACGTTTCATACCCCCGAGATGCACCTTTGCATAGGTCTCCTCATGATATGTCTCCTGGAAGATCTGGTAGGTCCCGATCCGCGCCTCTTTTACGATCCTGAAACCATCGATGTCGAGCGGTGCGGCGTTAACATTCACACGCCGGATCTCCCCGGGTCCGCTGCGCACCGAATAGACCGTACGCACCGAATCGGCAATAAACTTCGCATCGTATTTAGGATGTTCACCATAAACGAGGATCAGCCGCTTCTGACCGGTATCCTCCAAGGCCTTTACCTGAGCAACAAGTTCTTCGGTATTCAGGGTAACCCGGTTGATCTGTTTGTTCGATGCTTTGAATCCGCAGTATGCGCAGTTATTCGTGCATAAATTCCCGATATACAAGGGGGCAAACAAT
>CAYHCQ010000164.1:0-6731 GCA_964355115.1 uncultured Prolixibacteraceae bacterium
TTACATCTTTTTTTGAAATGACAAGGGCACGAGTGAACAAGTGATCAAGTGAACAAGTGAGCGAGTGAGCGAGTGAACAAGTGAACGAGTGAGCAAGTGAACAAGTGAGCAAGTGAGCAAGCAAAATTATCAGCGTATCTGCACATTAGCACATCAGCACATTATTTCCTGCATTCCATGCATCCAAGCATTCCTGCATTATTTTTCAACATTCCGGTTCACCTTTTGTCTTATTGCCGATTAAGTAGAAAAATTATTATGTGAACACCCAGAGATCTTGATGTTTGGAAGGAGTCAATAAAATTCACCAGTGCATTGTATCAGCTAACGAAAAAGTTTCCAATACAGGAACAATTCGGTTTGACGAGTCAGTTAAGGCGGGCATCTGTTTCCGTTCCGGCAAATATCGCGGAAGGAGCCGGCCGGCTCTCACCGCGGGAATTCCAGCATTTTCTCAGGATTTCATCCGGCAGCCTGTCAGAATTAGAGACACTGCTCATTATCGCAAAAGAACTTGAATATATTTCCAACGAAGAATTTGAACAACTACATCAGAAAATTAAACTAATAACCTCACAACTCTCAGGACTAATAG
Source organism: uncultured Prolixibacteraceae bacterium (assembly GCA_964355115.1). Lineage (GTDB taxonomy): Bacteria > Bacteroidota > Bacteroidia > Bacteroidales > FEN-979 > JANXZO01. Next base: position 596 of record CAYHCQ010000164.1, read on the forward strand.
CCTCCCTCAACAAGCACTAGCCCTTGTTCACTTGCTCACTTGCTCACTTGTTCACTTGCTCACTTGTTCACTTGCTCACTTGCTCACTTGTTCACTTGTTCACTTGTTCACTCGTTCACTCGTTCACTCGTTCACTGCGACAACGTAAACCTCAACGCTATTCCACCCTTCGTGTTGCTCGTCCTGTATTGATTTGACACATACGGGGAGTTGATCACCTTGTCGAAATAGAACCGCACGTTGAAGCGGGCGCTGAGGTTGTAGTCGGCCGAAAAGTTCAGGGTCATCACCTGCTGCCCGGTCGAGATCTGGTTCACATCCTGGTCGATGCGGCGAAGTACGGTCTTGTTCTTGCGCAGGGAAAAATCGAGCTTCAGGTTGAGGTCGCTGCTCGACTTGGTCTTCTTTCCTCCAAAGAGGCCCGAGAAGTTAAGCTTTATGCCCTTGAACCTGTACCCTAACCCTATAATGAACTCGTTGCTGCTGATCTCTGTAAGCTGGTTGTTGGCAAAGGAGAGAGACAGGTTGCGCGCCCGGCGGAGTTCCATGTTTGCCATCAGACTGTTCACAAACCCAAGGTCAATCTTAAAAAGCGGGTTAAACTGCTCCGTTACGGAAACAACCATAAATTCTGACTGCGGAATAAAATTGCCTGCATCGTTCATCACATATGGCATTCCATCACGCTCCTGGAAGCGGATGTTGGAATGGAACGATCCGACATTGTAAGTTGAGATGTAAGCATGTGTGAGGGTAAGCGTACGCAGCCAGGTTTTAAAAATCTTCAGCTTTGCCAGTCCGTCGTACTGAATGCGCCAGTTTGGCAGCGGAATCGTTGGAAAGGCCGTAAGCCCGATCTTCGCCGGATCCTGCCCTTTGTAGGCTGCCATGAAAGAGGTAACCAAGACGTCCTGGTTGGTGGATCCATACCCCATCGGGTAGCCGGTGGAATCATTAATGCCTTTCGAATTGGGGTTTTCAGCTGCATACCTTGCAGCAACCTGCGGCCGCATCGCCTTCATCTCCTCGAAAGCTGCCGACATCCCGTCAGTCTCGGTATCGAAAGAGGTTCCGATGATGATGTACGACATGCTGAAATTCCCGCCATCCATCGGTGACATCGGCGAAGTGGGGAAATTCCCGTACCGGTCGGCCTTGAAATACTCAGTGTGGTTTTTGGCATAAACGCGGTTCATGGTCACCTCAATACGCAGGTCCTTGATGGGCTCCAGGCTCACCCCTATGTTCAGGTTTTCGGTGAACTTGGTCATGTAGGGGTTGTTCAGGTTGGTATCGGGCACAAGCCACCCTTTCTCCACCGCGGTAGGACGAATATCCTTCTGGTCGCCGAACACAAACCCCAGCCCCGGAGCATTGGAACCCCAGTCGTTACCCAGCGCAACAGGTTCGGGGGTGAAACCGGGCAGCATGGTCCCGCTGCCCTGGGTGTAAGAGAATTTTGCCGTCCGCACACTCATCAAAAGACGCAATGTGCCGTCGAGCAGGATCTTGGCGACATTCACCTTCGGCTTTAACAGCTTCAGACTGTCCTGTTTTGCCAGGTTCTTGTCATTTGGCGCCTGTGCCCTGATGGGTTCCGGCTTGCTGTTCCGCTGTTTGTTGTTGCCCGCACCCTGATTGATCTTCTTCAGGTAGGGCACTTTGTTGTAAAGGGTCACGAAGTTGAGGTTCCCGTTCAGCACCTTGTTGTTGCTGTTCTCGATGGAGTTTTCAAACTGTGGCTGGATCGACAGCGGACTTGCATTCCATCGGTAAGCAGCCTGGTAGCCGGCATTCAGGGCAATGAAATCGAGCATCGGGATCTTACCGATAGGGATCTCCCAGGTTACCTGGAAAGCCTGGTTGTATGTGCTCATGGTTCCGAACGAGAGGATCTCTCCCCATACCAGGTCGCTGTTGGAGCGGTCGATCACCCCCGGAGGTTCATTTATAAAGGCATTGGTGTTGGCCAGCAAACTCACCTTCAGCGATTTAGAGAAGTCGTACTTGAGGTCGTAGAGACGGGTCCAGTCCCACCGTTTGATATAAAAGGTCTCCATCGGAACGATGGCGGCACTCTTATTGCGGAACTTGCGCTGGTTGAACTCGCGGTTCATGTCGGTACGGAAGGTAAACGACTTCGGCAGATAGTAAAAGTTAAAATCCTTGATCAGTGCAAAGGCCTTCGATTTTCCAAGGGCCCGCGAAGTCTGGAAAGGCTGAACATTTTTGGCCAATGCAGCATAGGTATAGCCGATGCCCCCGGAGTATTTCTTCTTCAGGTCGTATTCAACATCAGGATCGCGGTGGTAGGTTTCGGAATACGCGTAACTGATATTGAAATTCTCCACATCATATATCTTCGGCTTCTTGTCGGTGGTGCGCTCCTTGCGAACGTTCATCAGGTTAAAATTCTTTCGCTGGGTAAAGGTCTGCGTGATCTGCCTGATGGAGTCCTTCTCCTCCTTTGAATCGAATGCCCCAAGTACGTCGCTCAGGTAAAGGTCGGGATTGAGCGGGTCGTATAGCGGGCTGTTGCGCACCATCGAGTAGTCGAAGTGCATTGGGATCCTGATCCCCGCTTTGGCGGGGAAGAATTTGCCCAGTTCAATGTCGGCATCAAAACCAAAATTAACAATGCTTTCCATCAGACGCTGGGTCTGCTTTTGTTCAATCATACCGAAACCGGCGCTGTTATAATTCCCGGTAACCTGTATACGGCCCAGGTCGGCCAGGTCGACGGCAACACGCGCCGTGGCAGCCCATCCGCCCTGCTTGTTAAAATCGGTGAGGCGGAGTTCGTCGACCCATATTTCGGCACACTTTGCCTGACCGTCGTCGTCGGGGGATATCTGCGCCTTTTTGGGATTTCGTATCCCGATCATGATTGCCCGTACATCGCTTATGGTAGGTGATCCAACGATGGTGATTTTGTTAACGCCATCATACTCCGAGAAGGGCATGTTCGCCGACAACTGAAGTCCCTGGTCCTGCATTGCTACTAGCCGGTTGTACTTTACCCTGACAAGCTTATCGAGCTCAATGTCGAAGGCATTGGCGTCGGGCCAGATGGCATCGGGGTTATCGACACGGGTACCCCAGGGGGTGAAATTCAGCGGGATCTCGTATTCGTAATAGTTCTCGGTAAAGTCGGAACCGATTCTCATGAACACCGTGAGGTCGCCTGGCTTGAGGTTTTCGGTGCGAACCGACTTCTCGGCATGCACGAACATATTCAGCCGCTTAAACTGTCTGAAGTCAAACTCGGTCGTTTTATAGGCGGCGCGGGCATCACCGTCTACCAGATTGCAAACCTTGAACGACATCGACTGCTCATTGAGTTTCTGCATGTTCGTTGAACTCCAGTTGGTTTCGCGCTGGATGCCCGGGGGAATCACATACGGGATGGGCTGTTTGCTTCCGTTCTCTTCGATGCTCACCGTTGCAATGTCGAACTGTGTTCCGTTCTGCAGATCATCGGGGATATACTCGCCCGGTGAAAGAAGGCTGTAGTTGTAGTTGCGCCATTCGCCGCGGCTGAGCTCCATGGTAGCAAAGCGGCAAACGATCGGGCGCTCAAAGCCCTTGAAGAACATCCTCATGAACCGGATGGAGGTAAAGTCGTTGATGGTACCGATGATCTTGTCGGGGGTGCGGATGGGAATCTTGAACTGGTACCATTTTACCGAACCCCGGGTTCCGTCGGCAAGGGGGATATCGCTGGCAAGGTATACGTTTGTAATGTAGTTGGACCCGGGTTTCATCTTCTCGCGGCTGAGATTGACAATATACTGATAGTACCGCTCGCTTTCGCTCAGGGTGTTGTCCTTGTTGATGTCCTCAACGTTGGGGAGCGTGGTTGCCACCGTCGGGTAGTTCTCGGGCGACTGCTCTGTAGTAGGCGAGTTGCCGTCGGGACCATTATATTTTTTGTAACGGTTCAGCACACTGCTGAATTCGGGATTATTGTCGTAGTCGGATCCGCGGAAATAGTGAAAATTGTCGGTGGATGGGTCAACAGAAACATTCTTGTATGCCTGGGAGGTCGGCCCGAAGAGATTCCGCACCCTGGACACATAGCCCGTGTCGAAGAAGGAGATTTCATCCTGGTTGCTCAAACCATCGTAACCAACGTCCTGGTATGGGCGCGAAGCCGGGTCGTTGTCGAAGGCATCCACAAGCGCCTGGAGCTGAGGAACCCGTCCCCAGATAGTGGTATCTACCCCCGCCTGGGTAGCGCCTGGAAATGGAAGACCGTTTTCATAGCTTTTCCGGCTGTCGCGGAGTATATCCTCAGAAATATCTCCCAGGTTGAAATAGAGCTGACCGCTGTTTGTTGAATCATAAACAAACGGGTCCATCATCCAGAATTCGATGTACTGGATATTGGTTGCATCGAAGTCGGAGGTCTCGATCTTTCGCATGATGCCTCCCCATCGTGTTTCGGGCTGGGCCAGGGTGCCGTCGGCCTGGAGTCCTTTTGAATACTGGGTTGGCTGAAGATCGTAGTTGTAGGAACCGGGCTCGCTCGGGTAGAATGCAAGGTTGAGAACTGCCAGGTTCACCGGAACACCGTTGAGTGGCTGCTTGTTTGGAAAAATTTCCGTCTCCCACACCTGGCGAACATATTGGTTCGACAACTCCTGATTCGAAACATTGGGCGGGATCAGGCTGGTGTTTTTATCGTAGAAGAGCGGATCGATGATGTACCAGGCAAAGCGCGACCGGTTATAGCCGTACATCAGACCGGTTCCCGGGGCCGCTTCAGGGAACATCCCTGGCACGACCTGGTTTTGAGGGGTACTGGCCATAAACCAGTTACCAATGTTCTTAAGGTCGATGGTCGATTTGGCCCCCTCAAAATCGTCGATGTAGGTGGTGCCGACCTTTCCGATCGATTTTGAGTGACCGGGGATAAACTGGGCAAACTCCGCATCCACCGAAACGTTCGACGGCGCTTTTGTAGTGATCAGCGGGAGTGCGTCGATAAACCGGGTGATAAGCCGTGACTGTGTACGGTACGACACGTTCATTCCCCACACGGTATTGTTGATCGGCTCATCGCCGTAGTTAACCTTCTCGGTAAGGGGCCGCTCATTCAGGTTCAGGATTGTGGCGCCCATCACAAAGTCTTTGTTGAACTTATAGTCGATGTGTGCCCCCATGAGTCGTTTGGTCTGCACATTGAACATCTCGTTGCTTTCGAGGGAGATGTTGATCGGCGTTCCGGAGTTGAGGATTCCTTCGTTTATGATACGTACCCTGCCCAGGGTGTAATCGACCGTATAGTCTACATTTTCTTGGAGCTGTACACCGCCTGCTGTCACCCTTACGGATCCGGCAGGTACATTGAGCGCATTCAGGGAGATCTCGGCCCCGGCTGACGATTTATAGAAACCATCCAGTACAAATTTATTTTTGTCGGGGTACTGCCGGGCCATCGACTTTGTCATGGTATAGAGTGAATCGAAACAGTATTTATCGGCCAGCGCCAGTGATGCTTTCGGATTTTCGGGGTCAAAGATCGAGTCGCGAAGATCCTGGCCGAAGGGTTCCAGTACCGTAAAGAAGACCCGTCCGTTCGATGCCTGGATGGTGCCCCCCTGTGTGGTTGCATTGTCAATGAAGTCGAACATCCCGTCGGGCGGTGGGTTGAACTGCTGATTGACGTTGTCGAAGTTAAGCACACGCAGCAGCGGAACCCCTTTGATACGGCCTTCTGAAATGTAGGCAGTGGGCACCCCGTTGGCATTTCCGGAGTAGAGTATGTTCAGGTTGAAGTCGCTCGACTGCAGCTGGTATGCGCCCATGGCATAAACGTTTTTCATCATCAGTTTCCAGAGCGGAATCCGGGTGTTGAGCGAGGTGCTCTTAAGCAGCTTCACGATAAGACTCTGCGGGGTGATGATCCCCTGGTCGGAAAATTCACCTACCTGGTATACGGCGGTATCGCCAACCACCTGGTACTGGTAGGCAACGGCCAGTGTCTGATCGGAGTTGAGCGCGGTGTTGAGAGAGATGAACCCGAGCCTGGGGTTGTAGTTGTATTCAGAAGGAAGCAGCTTGCGGGCACTCTCAACCTTTTCGAAATCTTGTCCCGAAATAAGCCCGAAGGGAGGGCCCTTGAGGTAATCGG
>CAYHCQ010000165.1:0-6728 GCA_964355115.1 uncultured Prolixibacteraceae bacterium
TCACCTGGGGAGCAGCCACCAACCAGATTCAGGTTCAGTGGCCAGGCTCTGGTACACAATCGGTTACCGTCAATTATTCGAACGCCAACGGTTGTTCAGCCGGAACCCCGACCAGTTTGCCCGTAACTGTTAACCCTTTGCCGGGCACTGCGGGCGCTATAACCGGTACAGGCACTGTATGCGGAGGTGCCATGGGCGTCGCCTATTCAGTTGCGCCTGTTACCAATGCAGTTACCTATGTATGGATACTGCCAGCCGGCGCTACCATTGCGAGCGGCGCATTGACCAATTCCATTACGGTCAACTATGCTCCAAATGCATCCTCGGGTAATATCACGGTTTACGGCAACAACCTTTGCGGCAATGGTACGGCTTCGCCTGCACTGGCTGTCTCCGTAACGCCCCTGCCTGCTGCTGCCGGAACCATTACAGGTCCGAATGCAGTGTGTAAGGTCGCTGCCGGAGTTGCTTACTCGGTTGGAACAATTGCCAATGCAACGGGCTACGCCTGGACAGTTCCTGCCGGCGCCACCATTGCGTCCGGTACAAATACAGCAAGCATCACGGTTGATTTCGGGTCAGGTACCGTTTCAGGGAATATTACCGTACTGGGAACGAACTCCTGCGGAAGTGGTATTATCTCCCCGGCATTTGCCGTAACTGTGAATGCAACACCTGGCACTCCTGTGGTAATAGCTATGGGCGACACACTGACAAGCAGCGCCGCCAGTGGCAATCAGTGGTATTTCTCACCCACCGAATCAGGAACAGGAGCTATCATCCCCGGTGCAACAGGCCAGGTTCATATGGCAACACAATCCGGATGGTACTGGAGTGTGGTCACATTGAACGGATGCAGTTCAGACCCCTCAAACCGCGAATATGTTTTGATGGTTGGTCAGCAGGAGTTGCAGTCCGGGAATTTCAGAATCTACCCGGTTCCCAACGATGGTAAATTCACTTTATCACTCGCAACACCCTCGCCGGATATCTTCACCATTTCTGTTTACAATAATGTCGGACTTATGATCCATCAGGTGAAAGGCCTTGCAGTTAATGGGACCTTCGAACAGGTGATTGATTTGCGGCCCGTTGCAGATGGTATATACACTGTTGTAATCCAGGGAACTCAATCGCGGACTGTAAAAAAGATCCTCATTAATAAATAGCGAAAAATCCCAACTCATAAATCGTAATTCGTAATTTGGTAATTCGTAAATTTACAAAGGCTCTGTCGATAACGGCGGAGCCTTTGTTCACTCTTAACTCATCACTCTTAACTCATCACTCTTAACTCATCACTCTTAACTCTTAACTTGATCCACCCCCTCCGGATTCATAGACTAAACCAGGAAGCGGCACGACCCGGTCCGGTCGTTTATTGGATGCAGCGCGACCAACGGGTAGATGACAACTGGGCCCTGCTCTATGCCATGGAGAGGGCCGGGGCACTCAACGAACCATTGGCGGTGGTATTCTGCCTGGCCCCGGTTTTTCTGAATGCATCGGTGGACCATTTTAATTTCATAAGGTCCGGATTAGAGGAGGTTGAGCGCGATCTGAGGCGACTCCAAATTCCCTTTATCCTGTTGAAGGGCAGCGCGGATCAAATTCTGCCTCGGTTCATATTGGAGAACAAGGTTGGCTTGCTGGTCACCGATTTCAATCCTTTACACCATGTGGTATTCTGGAAAAGGAAGATTCTTGCCGAAATTGATATCCCCGTTTTTGAGGTGGATGCACATAATATACTGCCTTGCCGGGAGATCTCCCCGAAATCAGAATTCAGCGCCATGCATCTTCGTAACCGGATCAGCAAACGGTTGAATGAGTTCCTTGTTGACTTTCCTGCTGTAAAACAGCTGCCGGATACTAATCTTGGTCATCCATGGGAAATTGAAAAATACAGTGTGCCAGTTTTAGCCGGTGTGAAAACTGCCATCAATGGTTATCTCCCCGGAGCGAGGGCAGCCCGCAGCCATCTGGAAAAATTCCTGCAAACCGGGCTGGCAGGCTACGACATGCTGAGAAATGATCCTACAGCAGATGGGCAGTCGGGTTTGTCGCCTTACCTCCATTTCGGACAAATTTCAGCGCAACGGGTGGCCCTCGAAGTGAGCAGGAGAGAGGGTGCAACTGAATCGCGCAGAGCTTTTCTCGAGGAACTTATTGTACGACGCGAGCTGGCCGATAATTTCTGCCACTACAATCCGGATTACGATAAATTTGAAGGGTTTCATCCCTGGGCAAGGGCTACCCTCAATGCCCATCGCAATGATTCCAGGGAGTATATTTACACGCTCATGCAGTTCCGTAATGGTGAAACCCACGACCCGCTCTGGAATGCCGCGCAAAAGGAACTCGTAAACAAAGGTAAGATGCATGGGTTTATGAGGATGTACTGGGCCAAGAAAATTCTTGAATGGACCACATCACCCGAGGAGGCCATGCAATTTGCAATTACCCTGAATGACACCTATTCACTCGACGGACGCGATCCCAATGGTTATGCCGGTATTGCCTGGTCGATAGGAGGGGTTCATGACCGCGCCTGGGGCGAACGGCCTGTCTTCGGGAAGATCAGATACATGAATTTCCAGGGTTGTAAAAGGAAATTCGATGTTGCCGCATATATAAGACAGAATAAATAAAAATTTCGGACAAACATCACAACACTTGCACTATGAATTCAGAACCAACCTGTGACTGGCCCTCCGGCGACCCTTTAATGATCAGGTACCATGATGAAGAGTGGGGCACCCCTCTCCACGACGACCGGAAGCTCTTTGAATTCATGATCCTTGACGCATTCCAGGCCGGATTGAGTTGGAGGACTGTGCTTCATAAAAGGGAGAATTTCAGGGTGGCCTTCCACAATTTTGAGGCTGATAAAATTGCCGGATACGATGAAAATGATTTTAACCGGTTGATGGCCGATGCCGGAATTATCCGCAACAAGGCGAAGATCCGTGGTACGATCGAAAATGCAAAGCAGTTTCTTGTGGTTCAGAGGGAGTTCGGGAGTTTCGACAATTACATCTGGCAGTTCACCGGAGGTAAGACTATAGATAACAATTGGAAGGCCCTTAAAGAGATTCCTGCCTCAAGTGCAGAGTCGGATGCCATGAGCGTTGACCTGAAAAAACGGGGATTCAAATTTGTCGGGTCAACCATCTGCTACGCCTTCATGCAGGCCGCCGGCATGGTGAACGATCATCTGGTAACGTGTGGGAGGTATGGGGAAGTGACAAGGTAACAGAGTAACAGGGTAACAGGGTAACAGGGTAACAGAATCCCATATCCTGCATCCTGCATCCCACATCCTGCATCCCGCATCCCGCATCTCATTTTCCCCTGTGTTTCGGCGTGTACACCGTAAATATCCGTGAAATATTGAACCCCAGGAAGATCTCTCCGTTCGACCATTTGCCGGAGGTTTCTGTCAGAAAATAGTTCTCAATCTCGCCTGAAGAATTGGTGAGGAATATCTGGAATATATGGCCGCCGGTTTCAATGTCGACCCCCACCGAAAAGGAGTCATACGCTGTTGTTGAAACAACTTGACCCGAAAAGAGGTGGTAATACTCGGCGTTGATGGATACCCGTTCGCTTACCTTAACCCGTCCGCCGCCACCAGCGCAGAAAATGTTGTTTTTATCGGCTGCTGTTGGGACGAGGTTTTTATGAACCATCGATCCAACCAGTTGCAGCGACAGGGCATTCCCGAATTTTCTTGCCACCAGAAGCTCAAATGTATAGCTGATACGGGAGCTGAGGTAGTTGGTACGCTCGGGATACTCCCACTTGGTGGTATAAATGGCAGTATTCCCAAAAAGATCGAGGGTGAAAGGCATTTTTTTTGCCCCTTTGCTTTGTCGTAACACTTTGGCTTTGATGAAACCGTCCCAGGTATTTTTGTAGGTGTTTAACCCGACACCCAGGCCAAGCCATTTGGTGAGGCCATATTCCAGACCAAGCCGGATAGTTGCCTGTTTGAGGCCATACAGGTTCTCATAACCGGTATTCAGCGCTCCGAAATGATGGGTAATCAGAAACTGCAATTCGCCCTGGTGAGGAATCTCAACCGACTGACCAATAACGATCCGGGTTGTTTTAAAGGTGGCAGATGCATAGTCAATGGTTGGCTTTTCACCTTGCTCCAGCAATCCGGCAAGATCCTGCGATCTCAATGGCATGGCAGCCATCAGGCAGGTGACGACCAGCAGGCAATAGAACTGTTTTCTCATCTTCTTAGTTTAATTTTTCAAGAACCACATCAACAGTGATCTCAATGGTCTTCGAGATATTCTTAGTCACCGCTCCCGGGATTTTTATATCATAATCCGCCAGTAGAATGTTGAACCTGGCCTTTCCGGTAAGTTTGCCGCCTTTTACCTCGAAGGCACCTGCCTCCTTAACAAAGCGGGTAACCCCGTGCAGGGTAAGCTTCCCTTCAACAACTGCTCCGTAGGTGCCATCTTTGGAAACATTTACCTCCTTGATATTGGTTACCTTTCCCAGAAAGGTGGCATTCGGAAATTTATCGGATTCAACATAATTCTCATTGAAATGTTCCTGCATCAGGGCCTTTTCAAACTCGAAGGATTTCATAAGAACCTTGAAAACAAAATCACCCGATGTGGCGTCAATGGCAGCATTGACCTGTCGGTTGTGGGCTTCAATCTTCTCCAGCGGACTGTCGGAATAGAATTTTATATGTCCTGTTTTTGTGATGAACCGCTGTGCCTGGCCGGAAAGGATTGTGCTTGAAAAAATCAAGAGTATCAGGATATGCTTTTTCATGATTTGATTTCTTGGTTACTGTTTTTCGATTGAACATTTATCAAGGATCACATCCGTGTCGTTGAACCCGGTGCAATATCCCTTGAGTCTGACCTCTCCGTCGGGCTGGAATTTCCTTGCCTGTCCGCTGAAATTGGCCGACATGGTACAGCGTACCCCCTCGTCGCCAAACATCCCCTGGTTGAAAACAAATACACAGACCGTAACCGAATCCGAGGCCTCTACCTTCGATAGTTTGCCTGCGATAGCAATGACTTTGCCATTGTATTTTTTTTCGGCTTCAGTTTTGTCTGATACGTAAGCCTTATAGAGTTCAGCAGCTGTCATTGTATAAGCGGGTTCCATGTTTGTATAATCGGGATGTGGCTTGTTATACAGGAAATGGTATCCCAGGAAAGCCGCAATAATACCGACTGCAGTCAATCCCAATAAAATCTTTATCCAGGTTCTCATTTTCAGTTATCAATTGGCAATTCTTAACTCTAAATTCTTAATTTTTAACTTTTAATTATTTGGCGCCCCCGCATTAATCCAGATATTGATCTTCGCCAGGTCGCAGTCGGAGAGTTTGGCTGCGTCCTTTGGCATTTTATAGGTTGAATTCCAGGTTACCACATCCCATAAAAGGCCACTCTGTGCAGGAATTTTCAACCCTTCGTAGGTATCCGTTATCACACCCCCGGAAGCCGTTACTGAATTGTGGCAGGTGTTGCAACTGGTCTGCATGATCTTGGCGATGGTAACCGAATAGGTGACGTTCGAGGTGTCACAGCTCGGTTTGCTGGGGTAGAGATCCTCTTCGTTGTCATTGTAGCAGCCGGTAAGGAGCAATGGAAAACTCAATATCATCATAGAAAGCAACCGGAAAATATTTTTCATCATCGTCATTTTTAACACATAACAAATGTACAGATATTCAGCCTCAACTTCAAATTATGTCTTCAATTGTCAACTATCAATTATCAATTATCAATTGTCAACTATCAATTATTGTCGTACGTTTGAACTGAAATTATACCACTTCTGAAATGAACATCCACACTCCTGGTTTTGATCCTGCCAACCTCGACATGGTGATGCGTGAACGCGATTATGTCATCTACTATGCCGATGCTCCGCTGCTGACGCTGAAAGGCAACGAAGTATGCCACCCGAACGACCGCTTTATCCGGAATCTGCTGACCGAACTAGAGCTCTGGGGTCACATTGATCCCATTGCGATCAACCTCTTTTCCCTGTTCGAATTTCTTTGTGACAAGGTGGCTCCCGGCAACGACCCGTTTGCTGCAAATTTTAAGAATCTGCTGGAAGAAGACCCCTACATCCATCTGAAAAGGGGTACAACTATCCCAAATGAAAAATCTGGTCAGGGTGCGCCCGGGCAGGAAAACATTACCCCTCTGGTGAACCTGCATTTCTGGAGCAACACCAACCTGCTCCTGGCCCTCAACGGGTTCATCGGCGAACAGATGTACAAAATCGAGGAGGCAGATGATGTTCCAAATCCGATGGAGATCCTGATTGAGGATATATACAACCAGAGTAGCCGCGAAAGTAAAGCTGCCATTCGGATGCTCTCCGAAGTGCATGGTTCATGGGTAACACTCCCCATGTTGCTCGTCATGGGGCGGATTACTCCGGGAGAATATTGCAAAGCAGTTCTTTCATTCCAAACAAGGAGTGCCCTGGCTGACGGCTGGTTTGAACGGTATCCGGTGTTGCTGACCGAAACGCATGCTGTTCGTGATTTTATTTCAGGGTTTTCCGGTAACGGAGAGGTTGAAAAGGGAATTCCAAGCCTGCTGAAAGAGGGGGAGGGTGACTTTCTTGAATTTAAGTCGACGTTGCGGTGGGATATCCGAGCCGGAAAGACCTCCCAGGCTGTTGAGCGGGCCTGCCTTAAAACTATCTCGGCATTTCTGAAT
>CAYHCQ010000166.1:0-6711 GCA_964355115.1 uncultured Prolixibacteraceae bacterium
CGGCTGTACCATCATCATAAATAAATTGCATGGCCTGAAATCCACCGCAGTTAGGAGGTGTCCAGCTAAGATTAATCGTGAAATGACTTTGCCAATACCAAAGGTCTTTCGGGGGCCTGCATTCTGCGGTAACCTGTATGTTGTCAATAAACCAGTGCAGAATATCGTTGGAATGGGCGCCTGTTGCCCGGAATCCTATCCGGAACTCTTTGCCTTCAGCATGGCTGATGGTTGCATGTTTTGAAGTCCATCCCACGGAACCTGTGTTGGTCAGTTCCATCAATGTATCCCAGGAATTGTTGTAGAATATCTCGACGATGAGCTTCTCATTCCCGGTAATGTTCATATTGACCAGTTTGTAGTCAAAGTCGAGGAATATTTTTGCACAGCTCCAGGGTGTGCCGTCAATCACCGGGCTCACCAGCATAAAACCATAATCGGTTTGAGGGGGATCCCAGGAAAAATCAGCCGCATTGTTGCCACCAACCTGGCCGATGGTCCAGTTTCCCTGGGAGGGGGTAAACTCCCAGCCATTCTGGTAAAAGTTACCGGAACTCCAATCCTCGGTAAAGGGTATCGATTCGTTCTGGGCATTGGCAGTTGGGCATGTCAGCAACAATGACAACACCAAGGTTGCCAGTATCAGGATGAAATTATTGACGGGTTTCATATTTTGGGATTGTAGTGCAACATTCCGTGAACCGCTGGAATTGAATCTATCCCAAAGATACAAATAAAATGCATGACACCCCGGGACCGGAGCGATCTGATTCGTGGTGAATTAATCCCTGAGACATCTAACGCTAAAAACATCAATCCACATGAGGAAAACCGAATGAAAAGAATCAGGCTACCTTTAATTTTAACACCTCAAGTTCAGTACCTTTCGATAACCCTTCATTACCTCTTTTCAGGACTTCGGCAGATGTTGATTCATCCAGGTAGTAATGTTCACAAACATCACAAATCAATGCAGGGACCTCTTTAATCAGAATGATAGAACCGTCCTTTTCAAGTGTAACGGTTACAGTTCCCGGGGACATCGTTCCTGTTTTACAAAGTGCGCATTTCATTTTACCGGATTTTGGTTGTATAATCAGTCGACCAAATATTTTTATCTGGTTCATAGACCGTAACCATAACGCAGTTGCCCGACTCAATATCTTTTGCAACAAGCAAGTGGAGTGGCCTCAAACCAATAAACCCAAGAACCAGGAAGCTGGGATATGGTTTGTCATCTACATACTCCCTGATAACCGTTCCTTTGTTTAAAATAAATTTAACATCGTTCAATGGTATATTCCTCTTAAACATTTGAGAAATAATATGATCGCTGAAAAAAATATTTGAACAGATCACAGTCAAATCTTTTTACAAAGTTAAGAAAAATAAATTTCATTGTGGCGGCTGCACGGCATAAGTCCAGCGGTGTTGATGCCTAAACGCTTGGAATAAGCCGTAATTCACCGTATTTGCCGCAAGGGAGCAAGTTCCAGAAACAAATTACCTCACCACTTCAGGTTCACAAAATTTTTCGATCTTAGAGGCTGCTAATATTGCCAATCCATGACCCTTTACGAAAAGCTTCAGAAGGCCACCAGCGAGTTTTATGAAAACTGCTTATTGATGCCTTTAAAACCGATTGCGCTTTTTCTTTTAACGGCGTTGGCCTCCTGCGCCTACAAACCAACCGACGAATATTTCCGGGAGATCCACCTGGTGCCACCGGTGATCAATTTTTCCAATTCATCGGGGCCTGACACCCTGTTTTTAACCAACTCTTCCGCAATTCAAATTCATGTCGATCCGGGTGGAGTTTACAAATATTATCTTGAAGTTGTGGTTAACGGTGATCTTAGATATTCAGGATTAAATGAAACAGCAGATTTCTTAATAGGAGGTAATATTGTGGATGAACCCGGAACATATCCGGCTCACCTTGCGCTATATGTCGATACAAAATCGGGAAGTATAATTGAAACTATTGGCATAGAGGCCTATAAATTCACAAAGGATATCACCCTTGTGAAGTATCCTTCAGATTATCATTCGCACACAACCCTGTCGACCGTTTCAGGCAGTCTTGAGGGAACGGTTAATATAACTCCCGGCGCAGTTCCGGTCGTAAAAATCGCAGTAAGCAAAACATTTTCGTCTGGTCCGGGTTTCGAAATTGCCTCGGGCCCCGGGTCATTCCCGTTTACTTTTTACGACAATTCATATATCGGTGAAGCCGCAACATACATGGTGAGGTTATATTTCGGGACCAGTCTGGATACAACTTTCTACTCCGCCACTGCGGATTTCACCATTAAAAACAAAGAGTTCCCGATTCCCGAAATTACGGTCGGTAGCAACGGGATGCCTGTGATTCAATGGCAAAAAACCAGTTACCCGAACCATTGCGCCGGTTATCGCATTACAAACAGTCTTATGGGAACAGACCCGTATGAAATTAAAACCATTTCAGATCTTGACCAGACAACCCTTGAAGTCAAAGAAATAGGTTTCCCGGGAGGGAATGGGATTTGCGTTACCTACATCCCGGATAATCCTCCGCCGGATTTCTCTCTGAATAGTAGTAATTATTCCACATATGCCGTTTTCAATGCGGGTGAGCCATCCTTTGAATTTACCCGGTTACTGAACCCTGTTGGGGATGATTTTTTCACCACCGTGTACGATCACTCCCTTTACAGATATTCGGCACAAACACTTACAGTTACTGAAAATATCATGTCCTACGATGTGTTCAATTCTGTGAGTGTTTCTCCTAACAACAAATATCTACTGGTTTCAATTGACAATAAATCCAAGTACCTGTTTTATGACATCGGAACGTATACGAAAACCTTTATTCCGGCTTCACGGTTAACAAGCTCGGAATTTTCGCAGGGGGCCGTGTCGATTTCCGATGGGGGCGTGGCTGCTGTGGCGTTGGGCGACAGGATCGTTCTTTACGATTTCGTGAACCAGCAAAAAATTATTGAGACCTATTTCGGGCAGGACCTGTCGGCAGTGATCTCTCCTTCGGGAAAATACTTTTTTGTCCGGTCCGATAATATCCGCCTTTACAGTGTTGCGGGAGGGAACATTTCCGAAAAGTGGCATTCTACAAACGGAACTGCCGGGTATGATTATTATTCTTTTCTTCCCGGCGATGATGAACAAGCTGTTATTGTAAAAGACCGGGTACTTTCGATACGAAGATGCAACGACTGGAGCCTTGTGAGGAGTTTCCCGATGGATATTACAACCCTGGGAAACATCGATTTTAACTCGCGCAGGATATTCGGGTATGACCAGCAATATTTTAAGATCTATGATTTTGAAACGGGCAGCCTGTTAAAACAGATGAGGGTTGCGGCCATCGATGGCCCGTTGCTGAAATTCAGGGGAAATACACTGTTTTATGGCAGAAACAGCAAACTAATCCTTTTCTGAAATGAGATATATAACAATTCTTGCCTTGCAGCTATTCATTTCAGCAGCACTGTATGCGCAGAAATACGAGATCGGGTTTACCACCGGTTACAGCAGTTTTTCGATGAAAGAGCTTAAGGCGGATCTGGAAAAAAGTGCCGGTAACATGCCTTTTGAGACGAAAGTAGTGGCTGATTTTCCAGCCTGGATCAGTTTTGGGGGCTATGCACTCCGAAGTCTCGGGATATGGTCGCTTGGCGTAAGTTATGATTTTAATTCGACAGGCTGCAGGATCTCATCGGGTGATTATTCGGGAAAGTACCTGTTCGACGAATTACTGCAATGCCACTCGTTCGGCCTGATCAATTCATTCAGGGTTGCCACATTGGGACGATGGCGCGCAGAGGTCCGGCTGACCGTGGGATATAATTATTCGACCCTGAAAACCGACGAATACCTGCAGGTGCTCGATACCTCGATAAGCTATTCAGCCTCTTATTATTCCGACAGTTTTTACGGCGAACCTGCAGTGATGGTCTCATACTCCTTCCCGTTCTTCAGGATTGGCGCCGATTTCGGCTACCTGTTCGACAGCGGGGGAACCATCATGACAAAGAGCAGCAAAGAGATGCCTTTCGACACCAACTGGAGTGGCTTCCGGATCGGGATAAATATAGGATTATTTCCGGAGGAACTATTCAGGAAAAACGAGCGGACAGTTAGTAAAACTGATTATTTTTCCCAGTAAGGATATTTGGCGTCATTGTTTTACTATTTTACCCGTATAAATGGTATTTTCACAATATAACCTGATAATATAAATTCCGGCCGGAAGGTCGCCGACATCAAGGGTTGAATTTGTGGTGTTGATATCCATTTCAAAAAGAGGCTGGCCGTTGAGATCTGACAATACCATGTGTCCCTTTGAGGGAGGCATTAGCGTAAACTTTCCGCTGGTGGGATTTGGGAAAATTGTCAATTTATTGAGGTCTGCCATTTCAGGCTGAATGATCACCGGAAACCCGCCTCCCCGGGTGGTTTTTAAGATGGTTCCTCCCTCCCCGACAACATACCCTGTGTTTGAATCTGTAAAGAAAGTTGAATAGAGATCATCTCCGGCAGGTGAGTTTAATTCCTCCCAGGTCTCGCCGCCGTTGGTGGATTTTACACATCTCCCCATCACCCCGAAGGCATAACCGTTATTGGCATCAGGAAAACAGATAGAATACAGGTCTCTTCCGAATGAAGGTGTTTTTAAATGCCAGGTCATCCCCCCGTTTACTGTTTTCAGGATCGTTCCAGAGGTGCCAACAGCAAACCCGGTGTCCGCAGTAGGAAAATGAACTGCCGTCAACCGGTCATTCGTTCCAGAATTCAAAGTTGTCCATGTAGCTCCCCCATTCATAGTCTTCAGGATCACGCCTGAATCACCTGCCGCAAAACCCAGATCAGGATAAGGGAAATGTACGGAGGTTAAAGCCTTGGTTGTTCCTGAGTTCTGGCTTGTCCAGTTGGCCCCTCCGTCTGTTGTTTTAATAATCTTGCCATCCTGCCCTTCACCACCCACAATATACCCGTTGTTCTCATCCCAAAACGAGACTGAGATCAGGTTCTCCGTCGAGCCTTGCAATTGGTTCGTCCAACTGGCACCTCCGTCGGTGGTTTTCAGGATGATTCCATTGTTTCCGCCAATAAATCCCGTGGCCGCATTGACAAAAAAGACGGCGAAGAAATCGTATTATGAATCGAAGGTTAAATTCATCCAATCAGAACCGCCATTTGTGGTTTTAAGTATCGTCCCCTCAGCTCCCACAGCATAACCGGTATCGGGATCTGTAAAATCAACCGCATAAAGTGTTTCGTATGTCCCTGAACTCTGGATTATCCAGGAGAGGCCTCCGTTGGTTGTTTTTATGATCGTGCCACATTCACCCACAGCATAGCCGGTGAGCGAGTCGGGGAAAGAGAGAGATTGCATACTTTTTCCGGTTGGCAACGGATTTAACCATTCCCATTCCTGCCCGTTGATCACGGTTGTTGCCAGAAAAAAAAATTACGATGACAACTGATAACCTCCGTTTGATATACATAATCTCAAAGTTAGTAATTAATTAATCCTCCTCGTGGATCAGGTAATTAACGTTGTACAACCAGCTTGATGATCCCTGATTGCTTATCATCGGTTACTTTAACGAAATAGATTCCAGAGGACCATCCAATCACATCTACCATACAGTTCTGTTCATTGATTTCGCGACGGAGATAAATGGTTTCACCCAGGAAATTGGTCATCTCAATACTCCGGATGGGGGATGTTCCTGAAATCGTCACAGCTTGACTGGCGGGGGTGGGGTAAATTTTGAAACCATCATCCCTCAATTCATCCATTCCTATCCAGTACAATGCCTCCAGGGTATCGGATGAGGGTGTACAGATAATCTGGTTATTCGCCGAATTCTCAAACACAGCGGTTACAAAATACTGGTAGCATTGCATAAGACCCATCTCAACAATATCTGTATATGTATTGGAATTGATCGGGGCAGGGGTAAGCAATGAATAAGGTGCAACACAGGTCAGGCTTGTACGATATACATTATAGCCCAGGAGTGTGCTGCTGTCGATAGCAACTATTGATTTGTCTGTGCTTACCAGCGCTTTTGCCCTCATCAGGAATACACCAGGAGCTGTACCTGCCGCAACTGACAGGTTTTCCCAATCCGTACCATCAGAATACCAGGCAAGATCAGCTGATGCATAGGGCCCATTTTCATCATAGCCGAAATTATTTGTGGAGGACGTCAGATTGTTCCATTTTACCATGCCAAAGAACGGTCCTGAAAATGGAATGTCATTGACAGGTACCGTTAGCCAACTGTTATCAGGCGGGGTAAACGGGGCACTGCTTCCAAGCAGGTTATGCGATGCATCAAACACGTCGAGGGTCAACTTTTCCCCGCCATGTGAAGGATTATGTTCAAACCAAACATCAAATGATTTTAGTATGCCGTAAGAGCTTACCGATATAGGAAATTCATTTCCCAGCCAGGCTAGGAATCCTGGATTTATTGACCAACTGTTCTCATTTGTGCCGTCGTCATAAATATAATATAAAATCTGGTCTGCGATACAGTTCGGGGGAAGCCAGCTGAGATATACACTATGAGAAAAAGGGACACAATAAATCCCTCGTGGTGGTCTGCATTCGGTATAAACATGAACATTGTCAACATACCAGTGCAGAATATCATTGGAGTGGGCGCCTGTTGCGCGGAACCCTATCCGGAA
>CAYHCQ010000167.1:0-6543 GCA_964355115.1 uncultured Prolixibacteraceae bacterium
TGGTCTTGCGCACATCTCTGACGAGCTCGTGAGCCAGATCAAAGAACAGTATGGTAAAGGTGTACGTGATTTTATTCTTCTCGGGCACAGCCAGGGAAGCGGTATCGGATTTTTGGCCACATCGTATATCCGTTATCTGCAAAAAGAGGGCAATCTTCCATCCGACTTCCGTTTAAAAACTTATTTAATAGCAGCGCCTAAGACCGGCAATCTCCAGTTTGCTTACGATTATCAGAAAATTAATAATGGCGGATGGGCGATGTCGGCAAATAATGTCCTGGACTGGGTTCCCTGTATCGGTATTACATTTCAGACGGCTGTCGATTTCCCGGAGATCAGCCCGTTTTTTGACATGAAAGGATTTATGGCCAGTATTAATTACCCGGCCGGACCGAAATTTGATACAGAATACAAGCAGTTTTTAGCGGCAGGGCCCGTCATCATCAAACAAATACTGACGATCATCCATGAAAATGTGTATCCGAGGGTAATTAAGGCCATGCCAGGATATGTTGAACCTGTTTTACTGGAAACCTTTGATTTCGAACGTTGCGGTGACCTGGTTCCCCTGTTCCCCGATGCTGATTATTACAAAGTCTTCCCCCAGGATACGGTACATTTCCAGGCATGGGAAAACCATTCGGTTTACCCGTATTATCTCCTTGTGAAGAGTAACTATTAGCAGGGAAATGAATTCTGCCTCCTCCTCTTCCAGGGGAGGTCAGGGAGGGGGCTTTAGGATTGAATAACGAATATTGATCAACGAACGGCGAAGTTTTTTATCCGCTTCATTGCATACAATTAGTTGTATATAGCTTATTTTTGTAAAAATATTTCACAATGGCATCAACAATATTGCTGGATACAAAAACCTTTACACTGAATGAGATACTGGGAAATGGGAAAAAATATTTTGTTCCCCAGTTCCAGAGAGATTATTCCTGGGAACAGGATAATTGGGAAGACCTTTGGAATGATTTATTGAATATTTCCCAGAATGGAGAGGCCCATTATATGGGATCCATCGTTTTACAAGTCATAGGTGATGAAGGAAGTAAGCAATACGCCATTATTGATGGACAACAACGGTTTACAACACTTAGTCTTATCGCATTAGCCATTATTGATAAAATCAACAGGTTGGCTTTATCAGAACAGGACAAAGAAAACAACCTGGAAAGAGCCGACTTATTAATGAAACAATATATTGGGCAAAAGGATCCTTCTTCATTGCTCTATTCCAGTAAACTTTTCCTTAATGAAAATAATGACAGTTTTTATCAACAACGGTTGTTGAATTTCAGACCACCGGTAAATTATATTAAACTTGGGGATTCCGAAAAACTACTATGGGATTCTTATGAATTTTTCAAAAAACAAGTTGATGCCTTATTTGTAAGTGAAACAAATGGTGAAAAAATTTCAGCATTCCTTACAAAAACGATTGGCGAACTTTTAAAATTCATCCAAATTACTGTTGTTGATGAATTAAATGCTTATACTGTATTTGAGACATTAAATTCCAGAGGGATTGAATTGACTTCCACAGATCTGTTAAAAAATTATTTGTTTTCTTTGGTTGCAAAAAGTGCAAGTGATCTGCAAATTGTACGTGGTCAATGGAAAAAAATTATTGATGCAATCGGGTTAAAAGGGTTTCCTGTTTTTTTAAGATACTATTTAAATGCAAGATCTCCCCTTGTTACGAAGGATCAGTTGTTTAAGGGAGTAAAGAAATTTGTTAAAAAGGACCAGGATGTATTAGATCTATTGGATCATCTTGAGGAATATGCCTATATCTACAATGCGCTTTTTAATGCTGAGGACGAATTATGGAAAGGCGATAAGGACATTAAGGAGGATATAAATTGTCTCAATTTATTTAAGGTTACACTTTGTCATCCCTTATTAATGGCGTCTTTTGACAAACTTGTTCCAAATGAATTTAAAAAATTACTAAATGCAATTGTTTCAATCTCATTCAGATATAATGTAATCGCAAAATTACAGACCAATGAAATGGAAAAAGCCTATAATAAATCGGCGAATATGGTATATAATGGCACTTTTACATTAGCAAGCCAGATCGTTGCTGATTTAAAGAATCTTTACATCGATGATGAACCATTTAAAAATTACTTTGAACTGAAAAGTATAAATACAAGTAATAGCCAACAAAAGAAAATTGCAAGGTACATCCTGTATAAACTTGAAGGAAGTCTCCCGGGTGGAATAAAATCAGACTATGCTGCTGATGACGGTACCATTGAACATATTCTTCCTGAAAATATGGATGCGCACTGGAGCAGCCTGTTTAACGATGAAGATCATTTGAAAAATGTTTACATGCTGGGAAATCTGACTCTGCTGGAAGCCTCTAAAAACAACAAAGAAGCTGCACAAAAACCATTTGAAACGAAACTCACGATTTACCAGACAAGCCGATACGCATTGAGCAATCAGATTACAAGTACTGAATGGAGTATTAAAATGATCAGGCATCGTCAGGCCCACTTAGCTAAAGTTGCCTGTGGTGTATGGAAAATCTGACTCACTGCCCTCCTGTAATCCCCCCAAAAATCATTGATGATCTGTTCATAAAAATCGAACATGCCCCTTTGAATTGAACGTCTCAAAAAGTACTTTTGAGGAGTTAAACAAACCCATGTACGAGATCTACCTGCTCAACGATCTTAATCCCGGCAAACTTCGCAGGAGTTTTGACAAAACCCTGGAAGAACTGGCATCGGGAAATTTTGCGGCGGCTGATGTTAAGAAAATGCCCGACACAGGCTATTACAGGGCAAAGCTTGACCAGGAAAACCGCCTGCTGTTCCGCTTTGGCAATTACAATAACCAGACCTGCCTGCTTGTCCTGGAACTGATCCTCAATCATGATTACGCTAAATCAAGGTTCCTCAGGGGCTCTTCGGTCGACGAATCGAAGCTTCAACCCTTGAATCCTGAACGAGCCATCCCTGCCGAAGATCTGGTGAGCCTCCCTTATATCAATAAAAAATATCCCAAATTCCATCTGCTCGATAAAATCCTTTCGTTCGACGACATGCAGGAGGAAATACTGCAGTTTCCCCTGCCACAGATCATCATCGGATCGGCAGGCAGCGGAAAAACGGCCCTGACCCTTGAAAAGATCAAAATGCTTAAAGGCCGCATACTTTATGTGACGCTTTCATCCTACCTGGCCGAGAACTCCTCCCGCTGGTATTATTCCCACAATTTTGAGAACGAACAACAGGAGATTGATTTTCTCTCCTACCGGGAATTCATCGAGACAATTAGCATACCCGACGGAATGGAAATGGATTTCAGGACCTTCATGAGGTGGTTCTGGGGTTTCAGGCAATCCACCGGACTTAAAGATTCCCATAAAGTTTACGAGGAATTCAGAGGAGTGATCACCGGAATGGACATCTCCAAAGAGCATCTTTCATCAGAAGATTACTTATCACTCGGGGTTAAACAATCCATTTTCCTCAGCTCCGAACGTGAAACCGTATATGCCCTGTTTACAAAATACCTGTTGTTCCTGAAGGAAGAAGGGTATTACGACATCAACATGTATTCCCATGGTTTGCTGAAATCATGCCAGCCGGCTTATGATTACATTGTTGTTGATGAGGTGCAGGATTTCACCAACATTCAGCTTTTCCTCATCCTCAAATCCCTCGTAAAACCCGCAAATTTCATACTCTGCGGAGATGCCAACCAGGTTGTACATCCCAATTTTTTTTCCTGGTCCCATCTCAAGACCATGTTTTACTCCAATGATCTCCGGGGAGAAGAGATTCGCATCCTTCATGCAAATTACCGGAATACACAGGTGGTTTCGGATCTTGCCAACCGCTTGCTCAGGTTGAAGATCGCCCGTTTCGGTTCCATCGACAAGGAGAGTAATTACCTGGTGAAGACAGTTTCGCAGAATGCGGGCGAAATGGTGTTTCTCGAAGAAAAAAATAAAACGGTTGCCGAACTTGCCCGTAAAACGGGAAAATCGGTGAATTGGGCGGTGCTTGTGCTCCGTAACGAGGACAAACAAAGGGCTGCAAACCTATTCCCTTCTCCCCTGCTTTTCTCGGTCCAGGAATCGAAGGGACTTGAATACGAGAATATCATCCTCTGCAATTTCATCTCCGACAATGCTGCCGAATTCAACGACATCTGCGAGGGGGTGAGTTCTGAGGCTGTTCATGGAACGGAACCAGTATATTCAAGGGGCAGGGACAAGACCGACAAATCGCTCGATGCCTATAAGTTCTATATCAACTCTTTGTACGTGGCCATTACCAGGGCCGTTAAGAACGTCTATATTGTCGAAAAGACCAGGGGACATAAACTCATCAGCTTGCTCGGAATCTCAGAGGAGGTAAAGGAACGGGTCATCAGGGAGGATGTTTCTTCGGCAGATGACTGGAAGCGGGAAGCACGGCGGCTTGAAATGATGGGCAAGGCCGAACAGGCAGAGGCTATACGACAGAACATCCTGGTCACGGTCAAACCCAACTGGGAGCCAATGACCATTGAGAAGTACCTGGCTGTAAGAGAAGAGGCGCTCAATCCCGAATTATTCAACAAAAAAGCCAAGGATAAGCTGTTTGATTTCGCACTTATACACAACCAGGTGCTGATCCTTGAAAAACTCGCCGGTCTGAATTACCGAAAAGCCGAAAAACCTGAGGATGAACGCGGCTCCCTCTTCCGCAGGTATTACCAGCATTACAGGGAAGACAACCTGAAGATGGTGGTGCAGGAGGTTAATAAATTCGGGATCGATTACAGGGACGTACACAACTTCACACCCCTGCATGCGGCAGTATTTTCCGGAGCGGTAAAGGCCACAACTACCTTGCTTCAAAACGGAGCCAATCCGGAACTGCTGGATACCTTCTACAAAACCCCTGTGCAGATTGCCCTGCAGCAAGCCTTTGTCAGCGCCGATTATGCCAAAACCAGACTGGGGAAGATTTATCCCATGCTGCTTTCGGCCTCCCTGAGCATCCAGGTAAAGGGCCAGCTCATTAAGATCGATCCCTATAAAGCCGAATTCCTGATGGTGAACCTGTTTATCGCCGTTCAGTCTTCCATCATGCAGACAAAACACTATTTCCAGGCTCAGGGATTGCTTGTCGACGATCTTCTCTCTCATATCAGCGGTTTTCCCGACAATATTTTACCGGCTTACCGTAAGAGGCGTGAATACTGGCTGGCTCTTCTGGCCAAACACGAAAGCGGGAGCAATAATCCATACTGCAAAAAGCTTTTCTACCGTGTTCAGCGGGGGGCCTACATTCTGAATTCCTCCATGCTGATCCGTTTTTCCGATACCTGGATGCCGGTCTATGAAATTATTAACAGCCAGGGGATCAGTCTGAGCGATATCATGGCACATTCGGAGGAGAAGCAACGGAAAAAGATGGAGGAGAACAGGCTGAAGTGGGAAAAGGAGAGGAAAAAATACGAAAAAGAATATGAGGAGCGCGAACAGTGGGAACGTGAAAGGTACGGCCGAATCCGCAGGGAATCCCTCTGATGAAAACAGATTACACACTGGTGCATAATATTATTTACGGCGCAATTGAATATGCAGGCGAGCTTGGGTTTTTACCTCATAAATCATTTGACATTGCGAAGTATATTCTGGAAGAGGATGAAGATCATATTGAGTTAATCGACCTGGCCTTCGGTTACAAGGGGAAACCCCTCTATATTTCAAGCCCCGAACGTCCGGCTGAAAGGAACAGGGTGCTGGCACAACTTGATATAAATCCCGGCAGGGGAAAATACAACTATATAGTCGAGGCGGATGCACCAGCATTTTTCGAAAAAGAGTTTGAAAAAGAACGTGATGAGGCCAATTACCATGATCCTGATGTTAAACGTGGCATAATAAAAGACTTCATTGCACGAACAGAGGGTCCTGCCGGTCGGCTGTTCGAAAAAGCCGAAAAACTCCTCGAGTTGACTGAACTGTCAGATACAATTTTTTACGAGTATATGGTTACTGATGCAGAACTGGAAAAGGCTTCTGAAACCATTGAGGGATTGTTTGATTTCGGAATTTCCGATGAGCCTTTTTCGGATGAAATGCTGGCGGGTACCAGCATAGTGCCTGTAAGTCACAGGGAGATCAGATCAGAGGCCGGGAGGCTGCTCTCCATGTCAACCGCAGGGCATACAACCGATGGTTTAAAGCAATCCCGTGCGATGATGGATAAATATCCCGGATACCTCCCTCTTGCACACATGCTTGCGGTCTCCTTTCTACTGAACAAGCCCGATGACATATCCCGCCAGATCGGTGATTCGCTTCACCTGAAGAAATTCTACCCCCTTCGAAAAATATTCAGCACTCAAGAAGTCCTGCTATATATGCATATGTTAACCATCAACTACAGCAATTCCGGGGAATTTACGTTGATTGAAGAAATGCTCAGTTTTATCGACAATCATTTCCCCGGCATAGTGCCCGAAACCCAAACCTTTACTGCAAAGCTGGTTAAAATTCCGTTTGTGGCGGAATGGTGT
>CAYHCQ010000168.1:0-6411 GCA_964355115.1 uncultured Prolixibacteraceae bacterium
CCGGCGGGTTCTCGGGGTAGAGGCAGGCCAGACAGGGGGTCTGCCCCGGCACCATGGTCGTCACCGTGGCCGTAGTGTCATACATCGCCGCGTCCACCATCACCTTGCCCTGCCGCACGGCCTCCCGGTTCAGCAGGAAGGGCGGAGTATCGTCAACCTCGTAGGTGCAGGCCGTGCGGTTTTTGATGCGGTATACGATCTCTTTCCGGGTGCGGAACTCCATCAGGGCAGTTCCGTCATATTCTCCGAGTTCGCTGAGCGTAGGGCGCATGTGACGGATCAGCTCCGCATCGAAATCATCTGCCTTCTGAAACACGCCTGCAGGACAGTGGCAGAAAAGCTTTTCTTTAGTCTTTAATTGCTGGTGGACCTCCAGACCCGACATGAAGCCGATGCGGTCGTAATCGGCCTGGGTTGCTGCTTTGCGCGTTACATATCCGATCGATTGCCGGGAGTCTTCATAGTTGCGCTTAGGGTCAAAATTCTGTTTCATTGAACGGCGGGAATAGATTACTTAAGAGGTGCCAAAAATAGGGATTTCTAAGATATGAGCCGGGCTTTGACGGGATAATTTATCAACCGGTTTTCGTATATTTGTACACCAGAATAAACCCCCGTGAATTGATAAAACAGGTGATCAGGATCCTTTTGTTTAGCATGCTGCTTGTTCCTTCGGCCATCGTGGCACAGGAGGTAACCAAAATTAACCTGGTCAGCGCCACCGACTGGAAATACAACAGCGACATCCGGAAGGACGTACAGCGCATAATCGGGAATGTGATACTGAACCACGACAGTGCGTTCCTTTACTGCGACAGCGCCTACCTTTTCGAAAAGGACAACAATGTTATGGCCTACGGGAATGTTCGCGTAAAGCTCAGCGACACCCTTAATCTCTACAGCGATTCGCTCAAGTATGACGGAAACACCAAGGTGGCAAGGGCCAACAGCAATGTTAAGCTGGTCGACAACCAGACCATCCTCACCACCGACACGATGGTGTACGACCGTAAGACCCAGATTGCCCAATACGACTACTGGGGAAAAATCGTGAACGATAAAAACATCCTGATAAGCCGGCACGGATACTACTATACCGACAAAAAGGAGTTCTTTTTCAAAACCAAAGTCCTGCTCCTTAATCCCGATTACCAGATGCGGTCAGACACGCTCATGTACAATACGCTGACTGAAATAGCCTATTTTTTCGGCCCCACTCAAATCGTCAGTACCGACAAACAGGATTCTATTTACTGCGAGAACGGATGGTACGATACCCGGCTCGACAAGGCACGCTTCCGGAAAAAGGCGAAGATCTACCACGACGTCCAGTTCCTCACCGGCGACAGTCTCTATTATGAACGAAAGATCGGATACGGACAGGTATTCCGCCATGCGCTGCTGAAGGATACGCTTCAGAATGTCCTGCTGACGGGTAATTACGGAGAACTGCAGCGCAAGCTGGGCTATGCCTTCATGACCGACAGGGCGGTTGCCATTTTCGTCGACAAAAGGGACTCGTTGTTCATGCATTCAGATACCATCCGGGCCACGTTCGACACGGCGAAAACCATAAAAAAAGTTTTTTGCTATTTTAAGGTGAAATTTTTCCGCCCCGATCTGCAGGGGATGTGTGATTCGCTTGTTTACAGCGGCCGCGACTCTGTTATGACCATGTACAACGAACCGGTACTATGGTCGGGGCCCAACCAGCTTACGGCCGATTCGATCCGGATGACCATGAGAAACGGGGAGGCCGATTCATTATTCATGTACAATACCGCCTTTATAATCTCCAAAGACGATACATCCCGTTATAACCAGATCAAAGGTCGCGACCTCATAGCCAAGTTCCGTAACAATGAACTCTACAAAATAAGGATACTCGGAAACGCACAAACAATTTATTATGCGAGGGAGGAGGACAGGAGCCTGATCGGCATTAACAAGGCCGTTTCGAGCGACATGCTGATCTTCCTGGAGAAAAACCAGCTGCAGAGCATCACCTACATCGACAAACCGGAAGCACAGCTGATTCCCGAAAAAGATTTTCCTGTTCAGGAGTTAAAACTCAAAGGGTTTAAATGGGAGGAGGAGCGCCGTCCTAAAACCAAGTGGGGAATTTTCACCTGGTAAAAACGTGACGCGTGACGCGTGACGCGTCACGTTTTAAAACACCGAAAACTTCAGGTATTTCTTCGGATTCGCCTTGATATCTTCAAGCAGCAGGTTCAGGTCGCGGGCGGCTTTTTCGATCTCCTTGTAAAGCTGTTCGTTGTTAACCAGCTGACCTACCGATCCCTCTCCCCTGTTAATTTTCACAAGCACAGAATCGAGGTTGGAAACAGCCGTGTTGACGCGTGCCAGTGTCATTGGGATCCTGGCCTTGGCAAGAGAGTCGCTGATGGCGGAAAAATTACTTATAACATTGGTAATCTTATCGTTGTTATTCTTCAGGTTTCCGCTTATCGATTCCAGGTTTCGGATAATTCCGGCAAGGTTCTTATTCCCGCTGCCGACCAGCGTGTCGAGTTTGCGGGAGATCCCTGAAAGATTGTCGAGGGTCTCTTTAATATGAGCAATGGAAAGCTGCAGGTTTTCCCGGGTATCCTTGTTCATCACCTCCTTGACGATCATGGCGATGGAATCGAGAGAACCGATGAGACTTTCGGCTTTGTTTTTGAGCGGGATCAGCTGAGCCTCTCCGAATCCCTCCTCCACCGAGGAGATCAGCGTATCGTTGTCCTGAGCCATCTCCTTTGAATCGCCAATGACGAGTTCAACCTGGCGGGCGCCCAGCAAACTGGCCTTGATAATCCGGGCAACGGAGTTTTTTGTGATCGGATAATCGCCCAGAATATATAATTCGGCAATGATCTTTTCGGGATTGTCGGGATTGAAATAGACCTTCTTCACCTGTCCTACCTGGAGCCCCTTGATAAGTACCGGGTTGGCGGCAACCAGTCCGTTTACATTGTCGTACTGGGCATAGTAGGTCCTGCTCGATTTAAGCAGTTCAAGGCCCTTGAGATACATCAATCCCCAGATGAGCACTGCTGTAGCTATGACAAAAACAACTCCTACTTTTATCTCTTTCCTGATCTTCACGACACTGGATATTTATTGCGAATTTACAAATTTAATGTTTCGGTGTTCCCAGAATGCTGTTTGCTTCATCCTGCGGAATCCGTTCATTGCCCCGGAAAATAACCACAAAAGCATCCTTCACCCCTTTTCGTTTTACCTGGCCAAGCAAACGGGTCGCCCCGTCAAGCGTACTTTCATCCCCGACCGTGTATTTATAGAGTCCTCCGTGCCGGTACATCAGCACATTGCTGAAGCCAGAGAACCGTGCAGAACTTACCGGTATCTCTGATGATGAAACAGCTATCTGCACCCTGAAAGAAAGTCCGGACGATGCACCCTGTTTGGAAGTCTTCGGCTCCTGGTAAGTGGAGGGCGAAGATTCATTATAGGGCCTGACAACCAGTGTGGTCTCCTTTTTCGGAACATTGACAGGTGGAACATTCCCGGGATCCTGTTCTGCGGAATATCCCGGGTTATCGATCTTCTGCTTGTAAAGCCTGAAAGCCCGGTATATGGCCGATGCAATATACTCCTGTCCCTTGTCGGAAATAAGAAAGTTTTCCTCAGTTGCATTGCTCAGGTAACCTGTCTCTACAAGAACACTGGGCATGGTTGTGCGGTAAAGAACGATAAAACCGGCCTGGCGCACCCCGCGGTTATTCATTCCGACACGCTCCTCCATCTGATCCTGGATCTGTGCGGCAAAACCAGAACTTTGTTCAAGATTGGCATTCTGATAGAGTGAAAAGGCAATGTATGATTCGTCGGAGTTGGGATCAAAACCCTCGTATACCGCCTGGTAATCATTCTCCAGGAGGATGGCTGCATTCTCCAGCTTGGCAATGTCGAGGTTGGCTTTCGATTTATGCAACCCCATCACATAGGTCTCCGTTCCTTTGAGTGATTTATTGGCGTTGGCGTTGCAATGGATACAGATAAAAAGATCGGCCTTGTTTTCATTGGCGATTTCAGCCCTCCTGAACAACTCGACAAAATAATCCTTGTCGCGTGTATAGATCACCTTTACATCCTTGAAATTACGCTGAATAAGGTTCCCGAGTTTTAGCGCAATGGACAGATTAATGTTCTTCTCCTTCGCCTTCCGGCCCATGGCGCCAGGATCATGCCCACCATGACCTGCATCAATCACAACGGTACGAAGAGAGGCGCGTTTTTGGGCATGGGCGGATATCCCTGGAAGAAAAAACAGGAAAATAACCGGCAAAATGCTGTATATTCGCAGGTTACGTGAAATATAATAGTTAAAGTATCTTAAAAAACAGAGCAGTCTCAAGAATTTTGATTAGTTTTGAAACCCAGGAATAACGGTCTTTACCGCATATTTATTCCGATTTTTTTCAAAACAAAGATAGAACATAAACCTCAGAATTCAGAAGAGAAGTTGTTAACGGATTTATTAACAAGGTCTTTCATTTCCGCACTCTTTTTCATTCTGATCCTCCTGTTGCCAGCCAAATATGGTTTGGCCCAGGATACGATCGGGCAGAGAATAGCGGATACCTCTGTCACAATAACTCCGGTCGCCGATTCGGTAAAAACCGATACCGTGACAACCGACACGCTTGCCGGCAGGGAACCGAAAAAACCGGCACTTCAGGCTACTGTTGAATATAAGGCCAAGGATTCACTCCGGTTCGAGATCAGCAGGCAGAAGGTTTTTCTCTATATGGATGCCGACATCAGGTACCAGGATATCAACCTGAAGTCGGGCTATGTCGAGATCGACTTCCCTAAAAACCTGGTCTATGCCACGGGTTACCAGGATTCGACAAAGAAATGGTTACAGGAGCCTGAATTCATCCAGGGGGACCAGAATTTCAAATCGAAGATCATCAATTACAACTATACCACCAAGCGGGGATTCATCAACACGGTATTTACCAAACAGGATGAGGGCTACCTGCATGGCACCATCGTGAAGAAGATGGAGAACGATGTGACCTACATCAAATCGGGCTCTTACACAACCTGCGAAAACCAGGAGCACCCGCACTTTGGCTTCAGGTTCAACAAAGCCAAGGTGATTCCCGGGAAACGGGTTATCACTGGTCCGGCATACATGGATGTCGCGGGCGTTGCCACCCCGCTGATCCTCCCCTTTGGATTCTTCCCGAACAAGTCGGGACAGAGGTCGGGCATTATTCTGCCTACCTACGGTGAATCGAGTAACCGTGGTTTCTATTTTGAGAATTTTGGATATTACTGGGCCGCGAGTCCCTACTTTGACCTGAAGGTGCAGGCAGATATCTATACCCGTGGCAGCTGGGCAATAAAACCAACCGTAAACTACAATAAACGATACAAGTATAACGGAGGGTTCAACTTAAGCTATGCCGTGAATCTTATCGGCTCCTCCGATTCGCCCGATTACCAGCGGTCGGAGGACTTCAGGATCCGATGGCTGCATAATCAGGATCCCAAAGCCCGGCCACGCAGCAGCTTTTCTGCAAACGTAAACATCGTCAGCAACTCTTTCAATAAGTACAACCTCTCCTCGAGTACCGAGGCTTACCTGTCGAACACCTTCCAGTCGAGTATCAACTATGCAACAAACTTCGGCGGGAAATATTTTCTTAACCTGAACTTCAACCACCAGCAAAACACCCTGAACAAGACCATCAATATCACGCTGCCTCAGGTGGCATTTTCCGTGAACCAGTTCTACCCGTTCCGCCGTCAGAATCCAACCGGAAAACTCAGGTGGTATGAACAGATCAGCATGAAATACAATCTCGACATGGAGAACCGTTACAACACGGTCGACTCGAATTTCCTGCAGGGACGATGGACCGATTCTCTTGAGAACGGAATGCGTCACAGCATTCCCATCAATGCATCACTGAAGGTGCTCAAGTTTTTCATGTGGACCAACTCCCTCAACATCACCGACCGGATGTACTTAAAAACCTTCCGCAAACAGTTTATCAACGACACACTTTTCACAGGTAACGATACCATTGCCGGGTACTACAGCCAAAAAAATATCTCCGGTTTCGAAAATGCTTTCGATTTCAGTCTCTCATCCTCAATCAATACCAGGTTGTACGGCATGTATGCGTTCAAGCGAGGCCCCCTGAAGGCGATCCGGCACATGGTAACGCCCTCTGTGTCCTTTTCTTACGTACCCAACTGGGGCTCCCCCTCTTTGGGTTACTGGCGGCATATCGAAAACGATACCAACACTACGAATCCGGCGACCTACACAATTTTCCAGGGAACAGTTTACGGAGGGCCCCCGGGCCAGAAATCGGGGATGGTCACCTTTGCAATAAGCAACAACCTCGAGATGAAGGTCAGAAACCG
>CAYHCQ010000169.1:0-2567 GCA_964355115.1 uncultured Prolixibacteraceae bacterium
TAATCTTATACTCCTTATCGAATTTTTTTCGATTTTCAAGTACCTCCTTTTGTACATATTCCTTCATGATTTCAAGCCAGTCGGGATGGATCAGCGCAGCCCATCCTGCCAATGAACGAATGTAGTTTTCATCGATACCAAAGATCTCATCCATTATTTTAGAGCTGCTCCAGAAGCCGGTACTGAGAACCCAGGAGTAACTCCCCATTTTTGCAACCTCCTGTGATTCACGCAGCATTCTTTCGCTGTCGTGTAGAGCCTCCTCATTTATTTTTCGATCTGTGATATTTTGGAAGATAGTGACGAACTGGCCTTTCTGAGGTGAACTGATAGAAATATTATAATGTCTGCCATGTGGTTCAAAAAACACCTCGAACGCATGAGGCTCTCCCGTTTCAGCTACTGCTCCATAGATATCAAGGTACGGAGGCTCCGTTACACCATATACTTCGGTGGCAAGTTTTCCGGTTGCCGATTCAGGAGGAATTCCCGTATGTTGCTGATATGCCGGATTAGCATTGATAATCCTGTAGTTAATTGCAACCCCTGATTGATTATACACCATTTCATGTAATGCAACCCCTTCGGCTAAAAAGTTAAACACCGAACGGAAGTTCAACTCACTCAATGCCAGTTGTTCCTCCATCTGCTTTCGACCGGTTATATCTATGATACTGGTGATAAAGTATAGTGGGTTATTGTTGGTATCTCTCTCAAGAATAGTGCTTATATCGGCCCAGATAAGCTCCCCGTTTTTGTGAATATAGCGCTTCTCCCACCGGTGGGAATTGTACCTGCCGTCAAGAATATCCTTAACCACGGACTTATCGTGAGCAATATCATCGGGATGGGTGATCTCCTCGTAGGTCATGTTAGCCAACTCCTCCCTGGAATAGCCAAACAATTTAACCCAGGCCTGGTTTACCGAGAGCTTCCCGTCGGGACTGGTAATGGATTTGCTGATGTTGGAATGCTCAAATAGGTTTCTGAATTTTCTTTCATTATCCCTGAGCGCATTTTCGGTTTGGATATTCCGGCAGATTGCCCTGATTTGTGCAAGAATCTCTTTGTTATTGACGGGTTTTACAAGATAATTGTCGGCCCCGGCGTTTAAGCCTTCAGCGACATCGTCGGAGTTTGTCTTCATGCCCGACAACATCAGGATGTGGATGGATGAATATTCAGGATTGCTCCTGATCTGCCGGCAAATATCCATGCCGTTGAAG
The DNA here is from genome assembly GCA_964355115.1 of uncultured Prolixibacteraceae bacterium. Lineage (GTDB taxonomy): Bacteria > Bacteroidota > Bacteroidia > Bacteroidales > FEN-979 > JANXZO01. The sequence continues at coordinate 1,227 of CAYHCQ010000169.1, forward strand.
TCCGGAAGCATGACATCCAGTAGAATGATGTCGGGCTTGTCCTTCTCAATTGAGGCCAGGCACTCCGTTCCTGTCGTCGCTTTCTGTACAATGAAATGTTCTTTTTCGAGTAATCTCGAAGTAACATTCAACAGCTCCGGATCGTCGTCGACCAGGAGAATGATGTATCGCTGCTCCGGTGTTTTGATGTGCATGACGGTTAATGTGTTAATAGGGTAATGTAAAAGAAAATTTACTTCCTCCTGTCTTGCCGGCTGGCAGGTTCCCCTCTTCACTCTCCACCCAAATCTTTCCGCCGTGCTTTTCGACAAACTCTTTGCAGAGGATTAATCCCAAACCCGTGCCTTTCTCCTTGGATGTGCCGCTGGTGCTGTGATTACTTTCAATTTTGAAAAGTTTTGGGATGTCGTTGATGGCAATACCAACCCCTGTATCCTTCACTGAAATTTCATAACAGCTATCGGATTTTATTGCAGAAACAGTAATCTCGCCACCGGTTGGTGTAAATTTGATGGCATTCGACATAAGGTTTCTTAATATCGTCTGAACCATCTGGATGTCTGCTGTTACGACATCATTTTCAGCACCACTATATCTGATTCGTATATCTTTTCTGGCAGCCTGAACTTCAACAAGCGCGATTGTTTCATAGATGGCACTGTCTAAATTAAACTCCTTCGGATTGTAGTTAATCCGCCCGGTTTGAGAATTGGCCCAGAGGAGAAGGTTCTCGAGCAGATCGAACGCTCCCTCCGACGCCTTTTTTATCGTGGTCAGAGTATGTTCAATCTCTTTTTCATTGAAAAACCTGTAATCAGTGATGAGGGCATTGGTCAATCCAAGAATGGAGTTGAAAGGACTTTTAAGATCATGTGCTATAATGGAGAAGAATTTGTCTTTCGTGGCATTCGATTCCTTAAGCGTGGCCGAAATTTCCTCAAGATCTGCCTGCGCCTGCCTGCGGATGGTTATATCCCTGAAAATACCAAAAGTTCCGGTGAAAATGCCGTCGGAGCTAATCTGAGGAGTGGCTGTCACCAAAATGTTCTTAACAATATTATCTGCGCTGATGATGTCGATCTCATAGGAAGATTTTTCGCAATTGGCCCGTTTTTTTGTCTCTGCCAACACTTTTATCATTTGGTCGGGCGGCAGAAAATCTTTCAGGTTTCGCGATATGAGACCCCCTGATGGAACGCCGAAAATTCTTTCAGCAGCCGGATTCGCAAAAACGAAACATTCGTCGGGATCCACCAGCCCAATCCCTTCACCCTGGTTTTCGAATATCAGCCGGTAACGTTTTTCACTTTCCTGGATGGCTGCCTCCATTTTTTTGCGCTC
>CAYHCQ010000169.1:2667-6378 GCA_964355115.1 uncultured Prolixibacteraceae bacterium
CCACCCAGGGCCACCAGCCCGCAACCCAGCACAAAGAACACAATAGTTGTGGGTAAGGCCAGTGGAATGATATCCCCTCCGTAAAAGAAAGGCGTGTTAAACAAATAACCGGTCAGCCCGGTGAAACCTGAAAACATAACGAACAGGCCCGTACCGCAAACAAGGTTGAGCATGAATAACCGCTCTTTCCCGAGCATTTTGATCATGGTGGAAATGCCGCATATGAAAAAAAGCAGGCCGGATATAGGAGAGATGCGGTTATAAGGAAATCGCCCATGATTACCTGTGGCCCTGAAGAAGATGCTGTCGGGTGCGAGATCGGCGTTGACAAAATATTCGATAAACTTCAGCAATGCATAAAGTGTGAAGATGCCGACAGCCGCAAGGATGGCTGACCTGGTGAAGCCGGGTTGGAGGGAATAACTACCCGAAAGAAAAAGCAGTCCGAAACCTATAGACAGGAACGCTGTGGACGTCGCCATAGGGATGTACCGGAGGAAGATACTGGTGAAAAAACCGGCGCCGGTTATCCAGCCAGCCAAAGCAATTAATCCGATCATCAGGGCCAATCCGCCTGAAACAGCAATCACCCTGCGAAGTATTTGAGACTCCTTCATGCCCGAAAAATTTATTTCTGAACTTTCACTCTCCACCCGTCCACCCGTGCGCAATTTGTAAAGATAATATGAAAAACTGATATTTGAAATCCGCCCTGATAATTATAACTTTAAAAAAACCTGGTGTTTACTGAACAAGGTATTGCTACATTATCAAATGCTTAAACAGTGTCCCGGCTATCCAGTTGAATATCAGGAGAATCAGAAAAAAGGGTACTGAAAACTACTGGAGGCAATTGATTAGTATAAGAAACCCATCAACCAGAGAGGAATCCGGTTGTCGTAGCCAAATTCAATATCATCGGCAATGACATATGAATCCTTGGTTCCTTTGATCTGGTTTTGCCTTTTACTTTTACCCCCAACTTCAAAAGTGTATTTTCTGTCTGCAAGAAAGTCGCCAGCTGTGGGTGAATGAACTTCGTGACAAACAGCTAACTGATTATAAAAAAAGGTTTCCCGCAGGTTTCCTAAATCCGGTTTCTTCTCGGCTAAAACATAGGAGAGATTGGTGTTTTGAAGGAAAATCTTTTCAGGTTTGGCCATGACTGCATAACCGGATTTGGCACTTTGGGATAAGTTAATCAGTCGCGATTCATGAAGATATTGTAAATAAAGCTGAACCGTGTTGCGCGATGTTTCAAGCAGTTGGCTGAGCTTGGTAATATTCGGCTGTACCGGGGCCGAAATCGCAATCAGGTACAATAACTTTTTTAACCGGGGAATATATTTCGGATCCACGTTCTTCAATAAAGGTAAATCTGACTCAAGTGTCTGGTTGATCACATTCATTAATTTCGATGGATAGGCATTCACCCCTTCCCTGTAAAATGGATAATATCCAAATTCAAGGTAGTTACCGAAATACATGAAGGGTTTGATTTTTGAATTGACCTCTATTGATATAACCCTATGATGATCAAGCAAATCACTTAAAGAATAGGGTTTTAGTGCTATTCCTGTTTCAAACTCAAGAAATTCCCTGAATGAGAGCCCATGCAGGTCATAAATAACCACCCGGCGACTCAGATCAGCCCTTCCTTTTAATATATCGAGAATGGACGAACCCGTGAAGATCACCCTGAGATGCTGGAACGTATCGTAAATGTTTTTGATCTCCTGCGACCAGTTCGGATATTTATGCACTTCATCCAGAAATAGGATCTTCCCACCTTTTTTCTGAAATGAATCTGCCGTATCTATTAACGTATGGTTGGTAAAATAGAGATGATCAAGACTTGCATATAGCACTGATGGGTCATTCCTGTAATCTGAAAGAATCCGTTTTATCAGAATTGCAATGCAAAGATAGCATATTAAGTTAAAAATTGCAATATACAGATGGGAATTTTATCATCATGTCATTTTACCACAACCAGTTTGCGGGTCAGCTTCATGTTGTTCCAGGTGAGGGTATAGAGATAAACGCCACCGGGCAGATCTGCTGTTTCAAACCGGTGAGTAAAGGAACCACCATACTGATCTGCATCAACCAGCTTTTTAATCATGTTTCCTGTTATATCATATATGCATAAGATTGTTCTTCCTGCCGCCGGGATTGTGTATGTGATAAGGGAAGAAGTTTTTACCGGGTTGGGGATATTCTGCATGAGAACAGGTGTGCCCATTAATCTTTTGCCATGTTCTTGCAGCCCGACGCTTCCTTCCTTATACCGGCCAACAGTGATCGCCCAAAGATGTGTCGGCCCGAGAATGAACGGACTGATTGTGGTAACGCCTGGAACAGGTGGTTCGAAAATATACCCCAGCGGTGAGTTATCGGCCGGATCTGCCATGATCCACAGGGTGCCATGACCAATTCCGCTCATGAATTTCCTGGAATCGTTGAAATGGGCCTTCTTGCCGCTGCAATCGTAAACCGGAGTTGCATAAACATGGTATGTGCTCAGGAAACTGTTGATTGATGCGTCAGGAACATTCGGGTAGTATTTGTGGATCGTATCATAACCGATGAGGTAGGGCGTATTGGTGATAACCATGAAATGACCGTTGGATGAACCCCCGGGTTTGTAAGACAGGGAGAGGATGTCGCCGGGTGCGGCATTGTTATATCCTGCTTTATTGGTCCCGTTGTATGTGTTCAGTGTTGGATCTGAACGATGGTTGTATGCATCGATCGAATCGGGGAGTACACTACCGGCAACATATCCCCAGCCGGCATCATTTACATCCGGAAGCGTCGCAAAAGCTGCGCCGAATTCATAGGCAGAGGCTACCCAACCCGGATCGGCGAACATGGTCGTGTTTGCAAGCTTTATAGTGGCAATCAGTGCGAGGTATGAATTACTTGTGGTCGTTACATCGCCGGTGGCAGAAAGCAGACGCGTGCCATAGCCGACACAATCGGCCAGCGAATTAAAGGTTGAATCGCTGTAATTATAGAGCACATTCGGGATTCTTGAAGGCCATACCGGATCCAGCGACTGGATCTGGTATGCCGCATATTCCGATGCATCAACATAGTAATGGTTTGTGTTGCCGGTAACCGGATTCTGGTATTCGCTGTGAACCTTGTAATGGTTGCCCTCAAAGATTAACACCGAATCATGAAAGACGGAAACCCCCGGCATGGTTGTCACTCCCTGCATCAGGAAAAACGGCTTCCCAACGCCTTCAGCAGCAGCTACAACAGTATTGTAGAACATCGGGTTGTAGCCGGGAAGAAGTTGACCCACCGTGGTTAATACGCCGTAAAAAGATAACAGCAGAAATGTAATGAGTTTTTTATTAAACTTATATTTTTTCATGATCTTCAATTTTTGGTTATGCAACATAGGTTCGGGTTATCTCGGTGAAATTTTATATCCATAAAAATCGGACAGGATTTTGGTTTCATTCCCGGTCGCGACATCCCGGTAACTGCCATTGAGATATCCCTCGGTCATGTAGTAATTACCATTTTCGCCCCGTTTATTGCCCCAGGAGTTGCGGATGAAGAATATTTTCGAACTGTCCTGTGCTGTGGCATAAGAGAAGATATATACCCAGTGTGTCTCTCCTTCATAACATAACTTATCTGTTAAACTCCACACATTCAGTTGGGATGAATCGCAGTTTGGAACATAGTCCAGTT
>CAYHCQ010000170.1:0-6329 GCA_964355115.1 uncultured Prolixibacteraceae bacterium
CTACCTGTTTTGATACAATCACGACACTGAACGCCAAACCCATCAAACTCAAAGGAGGCATCCCGTATGGCGGCACATATTCAGGGCCGGGGGTAAACTCCTCTACAGGCGTATTTACCCCTTCCGTGGCAGGAGCAGGAACAAAAACGATAACCTACTCATATACCAACGTTGCCCAGTGCAGCGCCGGGAAAAACAAGACCATCACCGTTCAGGCCAACCCTGCCTTCACCTGCGGCAACAACCTCGTTGACATAAGAGATAATAAGTCCTATCCGACCGTTCAGATCGGAACTCAATGCTGGATGCAAACGAATTTAAATTTTGGAACCGAAATCAGCGATGCAGCTCACCAGACAGATAATTGCATCATCGAAAAATATATTAGTCACGCGTCACCCGTCACGCGTCACGCCTTTTACCAGTGGGATGAAGTGATGCGCTACGACGCTACACCTGGACTTCAGGGGCTCTGTCCTCCAGGCTGGCATGTCCCTGATGAAACGGAGTGGAATACCCTGTTTACCTTCTACCAGGGCAACGCCAGGGCAGGGTATCCGCTACAGGATCAGTTTCTCAACGGATTCAAAGCCATGCAGAATGGAGTATATTATCTAAATTCGATGTGGAGTTTTACCGACTTCGCCACCCTCTTCTGGTCATCCACGATGGCCGATCAGACAAGAGCCTACGCTCATGGGATGAACACCATAGATCAGTCTGTGTCGGTGTATGCGGGGCTGAAGGCGAATGGATTTTCGGTGAGATGCTTAAAGGATTGAAGGAATGCAATACAAAAACTGCAATTGTATTATTCTTGAAACATGACTATCTTTGAATTATGGAAAGAATATATTTAGACACCTCTGTTTTTGGTGGTTATTTTGACCCGGAATTTGAGCTTTGGTCAAAGTTGCTGATTGATAAAATAATTAAGGGAGAAATCAAATTACTATTTTCGCAACTAACAGAAATCGAATTAAATGGAGCACCACAGTATGTAAAAGACCTGGTAAAGCAATTTCCTGATGAAAACATCGAGTTCCTTGCCATCACCAATGAAGCAAATCAACTGGCGTATAAATACGTAGAAGAAAACGTTGTAGGAAAAACAAGTTTGGAAGACTGCAGGCACATTGCTATTGCGACTTTAAATAATGCAGATATACTGGCAAGCTGGAATTTTAAACATATTGTGAATATCCAAAGGATACGTGGATACAACGCAGTGAATGACAAAATGGGTTATAAACTGTTAGAAATAAGAACACCGAGAGAAATTTTAACCTATGAAAACTGAAAAACAAAAAACCGCTAAATCAACTATTGAGTTATTGCGGGAGATCCGGGATAAAGTAAGCGCTGAAACGCAGGATATGACTTTTGAGCAATTGCAAAGATATATTGACGAGCAACTCAAAGAGACCATCCACCCAAAAGCAAATTGGCGAAACGGTTAATGAAGAAAAAACACACCGGCATCGCCCTGCTTGCTTTTACAGCCATGCATCTGCAGGTTATGGCTGGTGATATTCCCGGCAAGCAATCGCTCAATTCCAAAGCAAAGTCTGGCTTCATCGAAAACAAAGGCCAGATCATCGACCAGGATAACAAACCCAATTCTTCTGTACTATACCTTCTGAATACGTCGGGGATGAATGTGCAGTTGAGGAGGAGTGGGTTTTCATACGATCTGTACCGAATAACGAACAAAGAACAACGAACGGCGAATTACGAAGTAAATTCTCCCCCTCGCCTTCAGGAGAGGGGGCAGGGGGGTGAGGTGCTGTCCCGCCATGGGGATGAGGTGCAATTCCATAGGATCGACTTCGACCTCATCAACTCCGACAATCAATGCCAGATCATTGCTGGCACACAATCATCTGGCTATATAAACTACTATACTACCGGCACTCCAGAAGAAGGGGTAACGGGTGTACGGTCCTATAACAATGTGACCTATCAGAATATTTATCCCCGGATCGACCTAGAGTTTCTGGCTGATACCAGATCGAGTGTGAAGTACAATTTCGTAGTTCACCCGGGAGGCGATGTTGCCACCATCCGGATGAAGATAACCGACCCGAAGATTGAGGTCTCGGCTACAGGATCCCTTCTGCTAACAACAAGTCAGGGCCTCATTGAAGAGGGGATTCCTGAAAGTCATTTCCTTATTTCTGATACAAATGTTGCAGTGAAAGTGAGGTTTTACACAGTTTCTCCGGGGGTTTACGGAATCCGGTCGGATCAACCCGTGCCGACCAATGCCACCCTGATCATTGACCCGGTACCCGACAGGTTGTGGGGAACCTATTACGGGGGATCCAACCAAGAAAGTATTTATGGTTCTGTTACTGACAATTCCGGAAATTGTTACGTAGCAGGGTCAACCTCGTCATTGTCGAATATTGCCACTGCGGGCGCTCATCAGGTCATTTTTGGAGGTGGACTTGATGGTTTTTTTGCAAAATTCACATCGGGCGGGTCAAGATTATGGGCAACTTATTATGGGGGTACCGGAAGCGATCATCTTTACGGCATTACCTATACGGTCGACGGTTTTCTCGCGCTGGCCGGGAGAACCTTTTCATTTAATAATATTTCCACTCCCGGGTCATTTCAACCAGCCAAGTATAACACCATGTGGGAAGATGCATTTTTGGTAAAATTCGATAATGCCGGAATAAGGCAATGGGGTACCTATTACGGGGATGCAGGTACGGACCATGGATATGGCTGCGCTTCCGATGCCAGTGGTAACATTTACCTTCTCGGGATGACGGACTCGCCGAACAATATCGCATCTGCTGGATCCCATCAGACCGTGATTGGCGGAGGCAGGGATATAATCCTGGTAAAATTCACACCGGCCGGTGACCGGATTTGGGGAACCTACTATGGGGGCATCTTGGATGATTGGCCCGGGTACTATTCTGCCTGTTCCGTAGATGGGAACGACAATGTCTATATCGGTGGCTTTACCAGCTCTCCCACAGCCATTGCCACAACCGGCTCGTTTCAGCCTGTAAATAGTGGCGGTTTTGATGGCCTCCTGGTAAAATTCGACCCTGACGGGGTCCGGCAATGGGGCACCTATTTAGGGGGGCCGTTAGCCGAACACATAAACGTGGTAAAGGTGACTCCACAAGGTAATATCCTGATTGGCGGAGTGACCGGGTCTTCTTCAGGGGTGGCCAGTCCAGGCGCATTTCAGACCACCTACGGAGGGGGGAACACGGATGGATTTCTTGGTATGTTCTATCCCGACGGACAGCGTAACTGGGTTTCCTATTACGGCGATACCGGTGAGGATGAAATTAACTGTGGTGAATCGGATGCATCCGAAAACATCTACTTTTCAGGTTTCACCGGCTCAATAAGCTCCATTTCAACTGCCAGCACATTTCAGCCCGTATACGGAGGTGGCCTTCGTGATGCAATGCTGTTAAAATTCACCCCTTCCGGCGAACGCATATGGGGGACCTATTATGGTGGAGAGGATGACGATTGGTCTTACGCGTTGAGTCTGCAGAACAACAATATGATATACCTTGGTGGTGAAACCAAATCACAAACCAACATAAGCACCACAGGGGCTCAGCAGACTGTTCATGGGGGTGGATTTTATGATGCATTTCTTGTGAAGTTCATGGCATGTAATAGCCCGGGAACTACAGCCCAGATCATTGGTCCGTTGGAGGTTTGCCAGGAGTCAACAGGAGTTGTTTACTTTATACCAGACATCCCTGATGCAACATCTTACCAATGGGTTGTTCCCGGAGGAGTCACCATTGTAGCGGGACAGGGAACGACATCCATTGCCGTAAACTTCGGACCCGGTGTCATTTCGGGACAGATTACTGTAACAGGAATTAATAGTTGTGGAGCTGGCGCACCTTTTTCAATAACAATTTCAACCCTACCAAGACCAACACCTGTCATCTCGGGTAACAATAATGTTTGTGAGGGAGAGGATGTTTTTTATTCAACAGAGCCTGGTAAAACAGCTTATACATGGACTTTTTCAGCCGGGGGTACAAATAGTGGTGGTGGTTTATCTACCGATAACTTTATCAATATAACCTGGAATACTCCCGGCATCCGATGGGTACAAGTAAACTATATAGATATTAATGGCTGCACTGCTTTGAATGCTACACAGAGGGATATTCAAGTAACCATGGGGATTCCTGTGGAAGTGACTATTGCAACATCCACAAATCCGGTTTGTGCGGGAACATCTGTAACATTCACGGCCACTCCAACAAATCCGGGAACGAATCCCTTTTATCAATGGAAAGTGAATGGAATAGACCAAGGGATCAACAGTCCTATATTTTCCTATGTACCGCTGAATAATGACGTGGTGATATGCATACTCACCTCATCAAATGCGACTTGTATTTCAAATAATCCTGCAACCTCCAATCAGTTGATAATGGTTGTAGATCCAAATATGGCTGTGGGGGTTTCGATTGGGGCCATCCCCAATCCTTACTGCACAGGCGACCAGGTCACCATCACAGCCACCCCCGACCATGGCGGACTTACCCCTAACTACCTCTGGAAAGTGAACGATATTGCCATGACGGCAATTGGCCCTGTCTACACCTATACACCTGTCAATGGCGACCAGGTTCGCTGCTACATGACCTCCAGCCTGCAGTGCACCACCAACAACCCGGCTACCAGCAACAACATCGTACTGATCGAAAACAGCAACTTCCCCGCCGGAGTAAATATCACAGCCTCAGCCAACCCCTTTTGTCCGGGAACCAGCGTGACCTACACTGCCTGGCCAACAAACGGCGGCACACTTCCTTCATTTCAGTGGAAAGTCAACGGAATCAATACCGGCAGCAACCTGCCCACCTACACCTATTCACCCCAACCCGGCGACAGCATCCACTGCATCATGACCTCCAACCTCTCCTGCGTAACGGGCAGTCCGGCTTCATCCGCCAAGGTTATCATGAGCGCTCTGCCCGTGCCTGCGGTCACCTTCACTACCTGCTTCGACACCATCACAACGCTTAGCGCCAAACCCATCAAACTGCATGGGGGCCTCCCGCCGGGAGGCCCCTACACGGGTCCGGGGGTTAACACTGCTATCGGTGTATTTACCCCATCTGTGGCAGGAATCGGCACAAAAACGATAACATATTCCTACACAAATGTCGCTTCATGCAGCGCCAGCAAAACAAAAACCATCACCGTACAGGACAACCCTGCCTTCACCTGCGGCAACAACCTGATTGATATCAGGGATAACAAGGTTTATCCTACAGTGCAATTAGGCACTCAATGTTGGATGCAGGCGAATCTGGATTTTGGAACTTCGATTAATGATCTAACCCATCAAACAGATAACTGCATCGTCGAAAAATACACTCCTAACTCCTCACTCTTAACTCCTAACTCTTTCTACCAGTGGGATGAAGTGATGCGCTACGACCCCACTCCGGGCCTCCAGGGGCTCTGTCCCCCGGGCTGGCATGTGCCGTATGAAACCGAGTGGAATACCCTGTTTAATTTCTACCAGGGTAATGCCAGGGCAGGATATCCGATGCAAGACCAGTTTCTCAATGGATTCAAAGCGCAACAGAACGGAGTTTACTACCTTAATTCGCTATGGAGTTTTAATGACTTCGCCACCCTGTTCTGGTCATCCACGATGGCCGATCAAACAAGGGCCTACGCACATGGGATGAACACCATAGATCAGTCTGTGTCGGTGTATGCGGGGCTGAAGGCGAATGGATTCAGCGTAAGATGTTTGTTGGATTAGAAGAATTTTTCCAGCTGTTGACATCCCGAATTACCCAGGAATACGCTCATTTTCCTACCGAATAAATAAAATGGCAACCTTTTTCTAAAATCACTGTCGTGATTCAACAATCATGATATGTGATACTTAAATCGATTTTTCGAAAGTATTTCACTGTTTTCCCCTGTCGCATTATTCCGATATATCCCCAGCCAGTCAATCATTTTACATCTTAACTTAACACTCGGAATACATTGAAAAAAATGAAAAGTAAGGTTAGGTTTACTATTCAATGGATTGGGAAAAATAATTTAGAACATACTTCATCATACAAGCAGTGCTCCAATCAAAATCTAGCACTACAACTCTCTCTTTCATCAAAGAGAAATTGATTAAGTATGAGTATGACTGATTGAATTTGTAGGAGTTATCATTAGGCTCATTAAATGATTTCTCCTGTTTTTGACATTAAGTAATTATATTTGTAATAACTTAGGCAGAAACTGATAAATATTGGAAGACAAAGCGATAATTGCAGCAATGGATATAACCTGCGCAAAGA
>CAYHCQ010000171.1:0-6239 GCA_964355115.1 uncultured Prolixibacteraceae bacterium
TACGTTTGAGCCAGTGATGGTGGCCAGTCCGTCGCGGGCCTGAAGTCCCGGGATCGGGATACCGGCCATTTCGAGAGCGGTTTTGCCATCATACATTGTGCCCTGGTACCAGGCATGCCCCTCACCCATCATGAGCAGGGCAATCTGCGACATCGGGGCCAGGTCGCCGCATGCGCCTACCGAACCCTTCTGGCACACAAACGGGGTAACTCCCTTGTTCAGCATGTCGACCAGGGTCTGGGTAATTTCGAGCCGTGAGCCCGAATTCCCATGGGCATGAACATTGATACGCCCCAGCATGGCACCGCGCACCCAATCAAGGGGCATCGGGTCGCCGATACCTGCAGCGTGGTTATAGATAAGATATTTCTGAAAATCCTTGACCTGTTCATCATTCAATACCATTTCGGAGAATTCGCCGATCCCGGTATTTACACCATACATGATCTCATGAGCCAGGATTTTGCGTTCAAGCATGGCCCGGCATTTATGAATCCGTTCGATCGCAAGGGGATCGAGTTCTACTTTTTCGTTATGGCGGGCAACCCGAACTACATCTTCGATGGTCATACCCGCACCTTTGATTATTAGTGTCATATTTTTAATTGAAAGAATGATTGATTTACAGAATGGATTGAAGGAAAGTTCGTTTCAAGTTGCTGCGATTAATATTAATTCATCTAGTGTAACCGACTTCTGTTCGCCGGTGGTCATATCTTTCAGGGTCACCTTTCCGGCGGCAATTTCATCTTTTCCTGCAAAAGCCACAAAGGGAATTCCCTTGCGGTTTGCATACTCCATCTGTTTCTTCAGTTTGGCCTGGTCGGGATACAATTCTGCCGGGATACCGGATGAGCGGATGGCGGATAAAGCGGATAAACAGTACCTTTCCTCATCAGTACCGAAGTTAACGAACAGCACGCGGGTAGTGGCCTGGATGGTTTCGGGGAAGGAGTTGAGTTCATTCATTACATCGCAGATACGGTCGGCGCCAAAGGAGATGCCAACTCCCGACATGCCGGGAAGTCCGAAAACCCCCGTAAGGTTGTCGTACCTTCCACCGCCGCAGAGGCTGCCAAGAACAACATCGAGTGCATTTACCTCGAAAATGGTGCCGGTGTAATAGTTGAGTCCGCGGGCGAGCCTTATGTCGAAATCAAATTTATTTTTCAGGTTGAGATCTTTGAGATACAATAATATAGTACGCATCTCTTCCAATCCTTTGCGTCCGGTTTCTGACTCCCTGAAAAAAGTGGTCAATAATTCAAATTTGGCTTTTATTTTTCCTTCAAGCGTAATAACCGGCTGAAGTTTTGCCACGGATTCGGCTGAAATACCACGCTGAACCAGCTCTTCATTGACCTTCTCCAAACCGATTTTGTCGAGTTTGTCAATGGCCACGGTGATATCGGTGAGTTTGTCGGGCGCCCCGATACACTCGGCGATACCGGCAAGGATCTTACGGTTATTCAGACGGATAAGGACGTTCACACCCAGCTTTGAAAAGACGGCGTCGATGATCTGAACCAGTTCAATTTCATTGAGCAGCGAAGGGGAGCCGATCACATCCACATCGCACTGAAAAAATTCACGGTACCTGCCTTTTTGCGGCCGGTCGGCCCGCCACACCGGCTGAATCTGGTAACGTTTGAAGGGAAATACAAGTTCATTCTGATGCTGCACCACGAACCGGGCAAAAGGAACAGTCAGGTCGTAACGGAGCCCTTTTTCGGCAATATGACGGGAGAAAGCATTGATATCCGGCATCCTGCATCCTTCATCTGTCATCTTGCATCCTGCGTCCTGCATCCCTGCAAGGTAATCTCCTGAATTAAGAATCCTGAACAGCAGCCGGTCGCCCTCTTCCCCGTATTTTCCCATCAGGGTGGAGAGGTTCTCCATAGCCGGGGTTTCTATGGGAAGGAATCCGAATACCTTGAATACATCTCGTATCGAGTCGAAGATGAAGTTCCTCCGAACCATTTCAGCCGGTGTAAAATCGCGCGTACCTTTAGGGATCGAAGGTTTCTGCACAGCCATCTGTTAAATTTTGCACAAAGATAAAAGAAAAAATCAACCTTTCAGGGGAGGAGGCAAAGGCAGATTCAGCTTTGTCAGGATAGCCCGCATGTATTCGGGGTTGCCTGGTTCGCCTTCCCGGGGCGCCCAGGGTGCCCAGTTTTTGTCGTTGATCGGACTGTAGGGCCCATTCTTGATTTCATAGACCATGGTGCCGGGTTCAAGCGCTATGATCATGTGGTAAGTCCGGGGCGGGATCTCGGCTCCATGGCTGCCTTCCGAAGGATCGAGCACAGCATGACCGGCAATATTTCCGTGAATATCGAATTCCAGCACCAGCAATTTGCCTTTCAGCACCACGAACGCTTCCACTTTGTCGGGATCTTCGTGCTTGTGCGGCTGGATGTAGCTCCACGGCTCGATGGCGTTCAGCATCCGCTGTAAAGGATCTGCATATTCCTTATGGAAATTGTAATTTTTTCGCTTTCGGATGGAAGCTACGGCTTCCCCTGAAACCCTGTCCAACAAAGCCTTATCAATCTTCTCCATGACTTTGTGACTTTCTTCAAACCTTCAGCTTCTTATACTTGATCCTATGCGGGCCCTCGTCGCCCAGGCGTTTTTTACGGTTCTCCTCATATTCGGAATAGGAGCCTTCGAAAAAGTACATCTGAGAGTCGCCTTCGAACGCCAGCATGTGTGTGGCCACGCGGTCGAGGAACCAGCGGTCGTGCGAAATAATTACCGCACAGCCGGCAAAGTTCTCAAGTCCCTCCTCCAGGGCACGAAGGGTATTCACGTCAATATCGTTGGTAGGCTCATCGAGAAGCAGCACATTGGCCTCCTCCTTGAGGGTGAGGGCGAGATGAAGTCTGTTGCGCTCACCGCCCGAGAGAACGCCGCATTTCTTCTCCTGGTCGGCTCCGCTGAAGTTGAACCGCGCCACATAGGCGCGGGCGCTTATGGTCCGGCCGCCGATCTGCATGTTTTCGGCGCCGCCCGAAATAACCTGGAAAACCGTTTTCTCGGGATCTATGGAGGTATGGCTCTGGTCCACATAGCCGAGTTTTACTGTGTCGCCTACTTTAAAAGTACCGGATACCGGTTGTTCGGAGCCCATAATCAGGCGGAATAATGTCGTCTTTCCGGCGCCGTTCGGACCGATCACCCCCACGATCCCGGCAGGCGGGAGTGAGAAATTCAATCCCTCGAAGAGCAGCTTGTCGCCAAACGACTTGGAGACCTCCTGCGCCTCGATCACCGTATTTCCAAGCCGGGGACCATTTGGGATATAGAGTTCAAGACGTTCTTCCTTCTCTTTTGTGTCTTCGCTCATCATCTTCTCATAGGCATTCAGACGGGCTTTACCCTTTGCCTGGCGGGCCTTGGGCGACATGCGTACCCAGTCGAGCTCACGTTCGAGGGTTTTACGGCGCTTGCTTTCAGTCTTCTCTTCGGTGGCGAGGCGGGTCGATTTCTGTTCGAGCCACGAGGTGTAATTTCCCTGCCACGGGATTCCTTCGCCACGGTCGAGTTCGAGGATCCATCCGGCCACATTGTCAAGAAAATAGCGGTCGTGCGTAATTGCGATAACGGTTCCGCGGTATTGCTGCAGGTGAAGTTCGAGCCACTGCACCGATTCTGCATCCAGGTGGTTGGTGGGCTCATCGAGCAGCAGGATATCGGGTTCCTGGAGAAGCAGCCGGCAGAGTGCAATCCGACGACGTTCACCGCCCGAAAGGTTCACCACCGGGGAGTCAGGTTCCGGACAGCGCAGGGCATCCATGGCCCGTTCCAGTTTGCTGTCGAGTTCCCAGGCATTGTGATGGTCGAGCAGTTCGGTAAGTTCGCCCTGGCGTTTGATGAGTTTGTCCATCTCATCGTCGCTCATCGGCTCAGAAAATTTATTGTTTACCTCTTCATACTCCTTGAGCAGGGCGACCACCTCAGCAGCGCCCTCCTCAACAATTTGCCTGACGGTTTTGGTGTCGTCGAGCTGAGGATCCTGTTCAAGGTATCCCACCGAATATCCCGGCGAGAAAACGACCTGACCCTGGAACGACTTTTCGACTCCGGCAATGATCTTGAGCAGGGTCGATTTTCCAGATCCGTTCAAACCGATGATGCCGATCTTGGCGCCGTAAAAAAAGGAGAGGTAGATGTTTTTAAGCACCTGCTTGTGCGGAGGAAAGGTCTTGGAAACCCCCACCATGGAGAAGATTATTTTGCGGTCGTCGGACATTTGAAGGAGTTAAAAGTTAACAGTTAAAAGGTAAAAGTTACAAGGTGACAAATTATCAATTAATAATTATTAATTATCAATTATCAATTGATTAATCTTATCGGTTTCCCTCTCCCAGCTGTAGTTGCGCAAGACGAAGTCGTGGCCATTACGGGCGATCTGGCGGGCCTTTTCGGGGTTTTCAAGGAGCATCAGGATCTGTTTTGCGTACATTTCCGGGGTGTCTGCAACAAGAATATCCAAGCCATCACGGGCATTCAGTGCCAGGAAGGCGAGGGGAGAGGTGATGCAGGGGATCTCCATGGCCATGGCCTCCAGGATCTTGTTCTGCAGTCCGGTACCGATCTGCATAGGAGCAATAAAAATCCGGGCAGCGGCGTAACATTCACGCATATCGGCGACCCAGCCGCTTACAGTGACCTGTTCCGATTTCAGAACCTGAACCTTCAGGTGCGGACTGGCGCCGGCGATCAGCAGGCGAAACCCGGGTTGTTTTTGTAGGATGTGAGGCAGAATTTCATTCACAAGGTATTCCGCGGCATTGATATTAGGGGGGTAACCCATATTCCCGGTAAACACGAGGTCATACTCCTTCGTTCGTTCCATTGGTTTGAAAAAGCCGGTATCCACGCCGTTGGCAACGACAATGATCTTCTCTCTGTCGGGGTGGGGGATCAGGTCGCGGTCGGGTTTTGAGATGATGATCTTATTGTCGAAAGCATCAAAAGCCTCCCGTTCATAATTCTGAAGCCGGTTGTATTCAATCTGCAGAAAGGGTTTCAGATAGAAGGGAGCGGTCGAAAGGCGTCGTTCCACACCTTTAGAAAACACATCCTGGTAATCGAGCGTCTTTTTAATGGGGATATTCTTTACATATTCGGCAACCCGGATCAGCTGGCAGAAGATGTGGTCGGGTTTGGTCTCCTCGATGAGCTTACGGATTTTGCGTGCGGAAGCGACGTTGTAGAAATATCCAACCTGCAGCGGTTTACCCGAAAAAAGGGCTTTTACAATATTAAAGAAGACCGTGATCTTTGAGAGCGGAATGATATGAATGGCTTTTACATATTTTTTCAGCACCGGGATGGCATCATCGTGCAATGTACCGTCGTTGAGCGCACAGAGGATGATCTCATGGTGCTTCGAGAGTTGTGTAATCTGGTGAAAGGCCCGAAGTTTATCGCCTTTTTCGGTAGGATAAGGAACCCGGGGTAGTAGAAAAAATAATCGCATGAAGTTGGCTTCTGACAAGCAAAAATAAAAAAAACTGAGTTAACAGGGGCGTTGTTGATAAAAAGCGACCAGTTTTTCGATGAGGAGCGGCTGATTGTACTCCGTTTCGACCAGCTCCTTCGCTTTATTTCCTATTCTCTGGCAAAGCGCCTCATCCCCTGCACAAATCGAGATCATCTCAAAAAATTCGCACGGGAGGTTGGCGATGAGGATGTTCTCACGGTTGGTAAATTTAATCCCTTCCGCACCAAGGCTTGTAGAGATTATGGCTTTGCCGGCAGCCATACCCTCGATGATCTTCACCCGGATTCCGCTTCCTGCGAACAGCGGTGCGATCATAATCGATTTTGAGGAGATAAACTCCCGGGCACTCTCCACTTCTCCGGCCACCACCACATTGGGAAGATTGAGACTTTTCATCCATTCCGGCATCTCCCGTCCGGCAATGTAATATTTCAGATCAGGGAACTGTTTGTGCACATCCAGCCAGACATTCAGAAGGAACCAGCGGATCCCCTCCTGGTTCGGGATCCAGTTCATCGCCCCGATGGTGTAGAGCGACGGAAACTCCTGCGGAACCCGGATGGCGGGATAGTCCTTCAGGTTAACGCCAAAAGGAATGTCTATAACCCGTGGAGACTCTATGACTTTGTGACTCTGTGACTCCTTTTTAAAGTACGCTGCATCCGTTGGCGTGATGGCAATGATCCCGTCGAACCTGGGTAGTATTGTTTGTTCGTAGCTC
>CAYHCQ010000172.1:0-6174 GCA_964355115.1 uncultured Prolixibacteraceae bacterium
ACTTCGGTATCGAGTACCAGGATGTTCACATCTTCTCCGGATGCAATCACGTGGTCGAGGCCGCCGTAACCGATGTCATAGGCCCAGCCGTCGCCGCCGATGATCCAGATCGACTTCTTGATCATATACTGACGGAGGTTGAGCAAATCGGTGGCCAGTTCGCCCTTCTCTTTCGAAAGAAGCGGCAGAAGCGCTGCAGTGGCTGCTTTCGAAGCTTCTGCATTATACATCCCGTCGATCCAGGTTTTCATTGCCTCCATGGTGTTCGCACCCATCATGTTCTCCTTGATGGCGGCGCGCATCTTGTCGGCCATGCGTTTGCGGAGCTGGGTGATGGCCACGGCCATACCATATCCGTATTCTGCATTGTCCTCGAAGAGTGAGTTGGCCCATGCAGGTCCTTGTCCTTCGGTATTCGGACGATAAGGGGTGAAGGGTGCGGTACCACCGTAGATGGATGAACAGCCGGTAGCGTTGGAGATGATCATCCGCTCGCCGAAGAGCTGGGTCAGCAGCTTGATATAAGGTGTTTCACCGCAGCCGGCGCAGGCTCCCGAAAATTCGAAGAGGGGCTGTGCAAACTGGCTGTTCTTGAAGGTCTTGAACCGGTCGATGGTGTCGGTCTTGTAAGTCACCTTTTCGATAAGGTAATCCCAGTTCTTCATCTCGGGAACCTGCGAACCCAGGTCGCGCAGTTCGAGGGCCTTGGTTTTGGCAGGACAAACATCCACGCAGTTGCCGCAGCCGGTGCAGTCGAGGGTGCTTACCTGGATGCGGAACTCCATGCCTGCGAGCTCTTTGCCAACGGCCTTGAGGGTTACCATGTCGCCGGGGGCTGCAGCCTTCTCGGCATCATTCAGCAGGAACGGGCGGATGGCAGCGTGGGGACAAACATAGGCGCACTGGTTGCACTGGATACAGTTGGCGGCGATCCATTCGGGAACATTCACGGCGATGCCGCGCTTCTCGAGCTGGGTCATTCCCATGGGGAAGGTGCCGTCTTCGCGACCTATAAAGGCGCTAACGGGGATATCGTCGCCGTTCATGGCGCTTACAGGGTCGAAAATATCGCGGACAAATGCATTCTTTCCGGCGTCGGAAGCGGGCTTCACAACGATCTTCGACCATTCGGCCGGCACTTCAACCTTTTCCAGCTCGCCTCCGCGGTCGATGGCAGCGTAGTTCATATTCACAATATCGTCACCCTTGCGGCCGTATGTCTTGTAGATGGCCTTCTTCATGTCCTTCACGGCGTTCACGTAAGGAATAACGCCGGAAACCTTGAAGAATGCGCTCTGCATGATGGAGTTGGTGCGGTTCCCGAGACCGATCTCATCGGCGATCTTGGTGGCATCCATGATGTAGAAGTTGATCTTGTGGTCGGCCAGGTATTTCTTCATATGGTCGGGCAGGCGGCGCTTGGTCTCTTCCGCATCCCATATTGAGTTGAGAAGGAAGGTACCGCCATCCTTGAGCCCTTTGAGCATATCATACTTGTCGAGGTAGGCAGGCACGTGGCATGCTACAAAGTCGGGGGTGATGACCAGATAAGGCGAGCGGATCTGCGTGTCGCCGAAACGGAGGTGCGAAACGGTAACCCCACCCGACTTCTTGGAGTCGTAGGCGAAGTAGGCCTGTGCATACTTGTCGGTGTTGTCGCCGATGATCTTGATGGAGTTCTTGTTGGCGCCAACCGTACCGTCGGAACCGATGCCGTAAAACTTGGCTGAGTATGTTCCCGCGGGGGCGATGTCGACTTCGGGCATCAGGGGCAGCGAATGGAATGTTACATCATCAACGATTCCCAGCGTGAAGTGGTTTTTCGGTTCTTTTGCCTTAAGATTGTTGTATACCGTGATGATCTGCGACGGGGTAGTGTCTTTGGAACTGAGTCCGTAGCGACCGGCGATGATCGTGGGGCGGTTCTCCTTGTCGTAGAACATGTCGCGGATGTCGAGATAAAGGGGGTCGCCATTGGCGCCGGGCTCCTTGGTGCGGTCGAGCACACAGATGCGCTTCACGCTCTTCGGCAGTACATTGAAGAAATATTTCTCCGAGAAGGGACGGTAAAGATGAACCGAGATGAGTCCAACCTTCTCCCCTTTTGCCACGAGATGGTCGATGACCTCTTTGGTGGTGTCGGTAATCGAACCCATGGCGACGAGGATATTTTCGGCTTCCGGGTGACCATAATACATAAATGGATGGTATACGCGTCCGGTCAGCTTGGTGATCTCCTGCATGTAAGCATCAACCACATCGGGGATGGGCTCATAAAATTTATTCACGGCCTCTTTAGCCTGGAAGAAGATGTCGGGGTTCTGGGCGGTACCGCGGGTTACGGGGTGCTCGGGGTTGAGGGCGCGGTCGCGGAATTCCTGAAGCGCCTTGTAATCGAGCAGCTTCATCATATCCTCGTTGTCGAAATACTCGATCTTCTGGATCTCATGTGATGTACGGAAACCATCAAAGAAATGAAGGAACGGGATGCGGGTCTTGATGGCAGCAAGGTGGGCAATCCCGGCGAGGTCCATCACCTCCTGAACCGAACCCGAAGCCAGCATGGCAAAGCCAGTCTGGCGGGTGGCATACACATCGCTGTGGTCGCCGAAGATGGAGAGCGCATGAGCAGCCACGGTGCGGGCGCTAACATGGAATACGGCAGGCAGCAACTCGCCGGCCAGCTTGTACATGTTGGGGATCATCAGCAGCAAACCCTGTGATGCGGTGAAGGTGGTAGTGAGGGCACCGGCCTGCAGCGAACCGTGCAAAGCGCCGGCAGCACCGGCTTCCGACTGCATCTCGACGACCTTAACCTCGTCGCCGAAAATATTTTTACGTCCGTGGGCAGCCCATTCATCTACGTTCTCGGCCATGTTGGAAGAGGGAGTGATCGGGTAGATGGCGGCAACCTCGCTGAACATATAGGCCATATGGGCAGCAGCCTGGTTCCCGTCGCATGATAAGAATTTTTTAGTTTTATTCATAATATATTGATATTTAATTATTTGGTTCCGCTGTTGTGAAATAAGTAACAAACTGCAAAAATAAGTATTTCCGGATTAGCAGCCTAGTTTTTTACAGAAAAAGTATCAACAACCGCAGTACCGCATCGGCTCAGCTAATACGGCTCAGTTACCGCATCGCAGTTGCGCCTGGGGCAAACTTTCTCTATCACTAATACTCCTGCATTCGGTGCCCCAGTCAAGACTGCTCTTGCGGTAACTTTCGCCTGATTCTCTTGCGGTAACTTTCGCCTGATTCACTTGCGGTCAAAAAAAAACCAATCAGCAATATGCTGACTGGTCCTTATCTGAATTAAACCAGGCTTACTAACCTGCAATAGTTTAAGCCATCCAGGAGGGTATTTACTCCGCCTTGGGTGCCTCTACCACTGCGGCTACGGGAGCAGGTGCGGTTTTTTCAACGTTGGTTGCGACTTTTTTCGCAACGACTTTTTTCGCAACGGGCTTTTTAACGACTGGCTTTTTAACGGCCGGTTTTTTCACTGCAGCTTTCTTAACCGGAACTGCCTTTTTTACCACAGGCTTAATTTCAGCATTTACTGCCGGTTTTACTACCGCTTTTACCTCTTCTGTTTTTTTAACTTCCGTCTTTTTAACTTCGGGTTTTTTTGCGGGTGCTTTTTTTATTGCAACTTTTTTTATTGCAACTTTTTTAACCGGCGCCTTTTTTTCTGCAACTTTTTTAACCGGTGCCTTTTTTTCTGCTATTTTTTTAACCGGCGCCTTTTTAACGGGTGCCTTTTTAATTTCCGGCTTTTTTTCGGCGACTTTTTTTACCGGAGCTATTTTAATTTCGGCTTTTTTTTCTGCAACTTTTTTTGCAGGTTTAGCGGCCTTAACCAAAACGGGCTTTTCCTTTTTAATCTTTTTCGGCTTGGGTCCGGGTTTCCCTTTTTTCACCGGCTTTTCTTTTATCTCAGCAACGGTTGCAACCTTAACAACAGGTTTTTCCTTCTTCGGACGGCCACGTCTCTTTGCAGATTTGGCGGGCTTTTCAGAAGCGATCTCTTTTGAAATAACACCAAGTTTTTTCAAAATTCCTTTTATATCGCCAATGTAATTTTCAGCTTCAATTAATTCCATCTCGTAATGATTTTTCAAAAATTCGAGTTCGGATTCGTTGAATTTTATTGCTTTCATTTTATTGTTATTGGTTAATAATCACTTTATTTGAGTGCAAAAATAATTAAATTAAATTTATTACAAATAAAAAAAATAATGTGCTGATGTGCTGATGTGCTGATGTGCTGATTTGCCGATGTATCAATTATTTCCGGCTTCCCATCGGATCGATAATTATGGTCCCCAGGGCCGTCGTTTGCCCGGCGGTTATTATTATTCCCGGGATCTCTTTGTCAAGATAATTCTGGTTGGCATAAAAATGGACATTGTAGGTTCCCGGAACGAGTGTTGTTAACAGGAATGTGCCGTCGATTTCGTTAATGTAGGTTCCTGCAGTATCCACAGCATTTGAGGCCATCACATAGTAGGCGCCGTTGACAGGAGAGATATTGCCCGACAATTTTCCGACGGCGGTTTCGAGGTAACCTCTTATAACAGGTTTGAGAATATACTTTCCGTTTCCGGTAGGATGAACCGATTTATTGACATCGAAATCAAGAACAAGACTGTAAACAACACCCGATGATAGCGGCTGTACGTCCATCTTCACTTTGTATCCACTGGTTTGGCCCGACGGGGTTTTCAGTACGCAAACAATACCGTCGACCACGATGGAATTATTTTCGCCAAGGATCAGCCTCAGCTCGGAAATTGAGCCCGGAGCAACCACAGTGGGACCCAAAAGAAGGAAAGTATTTCCGTTAGTGAACTGCAGCAGATTATACACTCCCGGCGAAGCTACCGGGTAATCGATCCAGGTACCGTTGATGTTTGCCGTCACCCTCAGGATCTCCACATTCACAGCATCATATCCTGCCGGATTATCGCCCATCTTTATCGAAAAGGTTGCATTGCCTGCCGGAGGATCGACACTCTTGTCGCTTTTGCAGGAAACCAATACGCTCAATACGAGCAGAACGAAAATGATCCCGATGTTTGTTATTTTTCTTGTTTTCATGACCTGTACAATTAAATTTCGTGGTTAATCAAAACGATTAACGCAACAAAGGTCCATCTCTATACCCGGAGAACTGTTACAGGATTATGGAAATAAGTTGTAAGATTCACACATGAAAGGAAGGCAGAAAACTTGATGTGCTAATGTGCTAATGTGCTAATGTGCCAATGTGCCGATGTGCCGATTAATTGTCAATTATCAACTGTCAATTATCAATTGTCAATTATCAACTGCTGTCTGGCGGCTTGGTTACCGGAGACTGACGACCGTGATTCCCGTGCCGCCGGCTTCGAGCTTTTCGTCGGTGGCAGATTTCACCTCCTTCTGGGAGCGGAGGTAGTCGCGGGTTACCTGGCGAAGGACGCCGTTACCTTTGCCGTGAAGGATGCGCACCTCTCCCATCGAAAGCAGGATCGCGTCATCGATGTAGCGCTGCAGAAGCGAAAGGGCTTCGTCCACACGCTTGCCGCGGAGATCGAGCGTAAGCCTGAACCCATCGTGCTTTGCCTGCAGGTCGGCAAGATAGCCGGAGAAAGCACTTCGTGATGTGCTGATGTGCTGATGTGCTGATGTGCTGATGTGCTGATGTGCTGATGTGCCGATGTGCCGATGTGCCGATGTGCCAATATGCCGATGCAGTGCTTCGAGATCATCCTGCATCTTGCCTCCTGCATCCTGCATCTTGCTTCCTGCATCCTGCATCAGCATCTTCTTCTCCTCTGCCAGCACTGCCCGCACCTCCTTCGTCTTCTCCTTCTCCGCCTGTGCCTCCCTGATCTCTTTGATGGTCTTTTCGATGAGTTTGTTGGAGCCGTCGAGGATCTCTTTCGCCTCTTGTTTTGCTTTGGAAAGGATATCTTTCTTCGATTTCTCGAGTTCGGCGGTCAACTTCTGGTATTTGGTGATCAGCTCATCCAGGAAGTCATCGGCTACCCTGAGTTCGGTCGACTTTTTCTCAATCTCACCCTTCTCCACTTCAAGGTTCTGCAGCTCGCGGTCGAAGTCGAGCTGGCTCTTCCCAGTCTTCTGCTGCGCCGCCTGCAGCACGCCTTCCGGAAATCCGATCTC
>CAYHCQ010000173.1:0-6146 GCA_964355115.1 uncultured Prolixibacteraceae bacterium
AGAGGTAAGAGTTAAGAGGTAAGAGTTGTTCTTTTTTTTTTTCGGGGTATAGCGCAGCTGGTTAGCGTGCCTGCTTTGGGAGCAGGAGGTCGCAGGTTCGAATCCTGCTACCCCGACCAACAAAATCAAGGGTTTCAGAAGATCAACTTCTGGGACCCTTTTTTATTTGTGCAAAATTTGTTGTATTATTTTCATGGTCAACGGCCATTCAAGTAAAATGCAGCGTAGATTACTCCCCGCTTGCAAACCGCCTGGGCTTTTCCGGTTCCCTCAGTAGGGGGATGGCACGGGCCGGAATCATCTTGCGCCGTTTCATGAAGCCGGGAGAGTCGGTTTTCTGGCGGGTCGACCGGGTTGCCGTGATTACCGGGTAGAGCAGCGCGGTTTTTCCTGTCGAAATTATGGTGGTACGGTCGAACGGGAAGGCATTCGTGTATTCTTTGTTCACCGGTGGGAGATGCGCAAATATATAGGCTGCAGCAACCCTTGTGCGGTAATAGCTATCAACTGCAGCCGTTGCATAACACAGTTCATTCCCCGGTTCTATCATCTGCAGCCACTCCGATCGCAGTTCCGACGAGAGTAAAAACTGACCGATGCTGGCATCATGCCCGATATAGATTATCCTGAGAAGGTCAACGGTTTGATCGGTATCGTTATACTTCGCTTCATAAACAAAGAAAATTCCGGAATTCTCAATCAGGTTTTTACGTTGCTGATCCCTCCAGTACCCGTTAATATTAACCACAAATGTCTGTTCTGCCATTTTATTTTACACCTGGTATAGAAAAGGGTTTATTTACGCAAATATTGGGCCAAAAAATCAAATAGCAGATAATCAACAATATATGATTTGTTGAAACTTTTTTGATGTAAAATGTGTAAAAAAAATGGACATGTCTTGTTGGATTTGTTGACATGTTGTGTATATTCGTTGTCTAAAATTTATCATGCATGTCACAAAAAGGGAACCTGCTTATTGTTGAGGACAATCCTGAGATCCTTGAAGCGCTGGAGTTTTTTCTTGAGGATGAATTCAACCTGGTTACAGGGCTGAAAAATCCCAATTTGCTCCCGTCCGCATTAAAAGCTGAACTCTACGATCTGGTTTTACTCGATATGAACTTCACAGCCGGTATCAACACAGGCAATGAAGGGTTATACTGGCTTGAGGAGGTGCTGAAAATAGATCCCTCCATTTGCGTGATAATGATGACGGCCTATGGAGACATTGAACTTGCTGTAAGGGCCATGAGAAACGGAGCCACCGACTTTGTGCAGAAACCCTGGGACAACGACCGGCTTCTCTCCACCCTTAAGGCCGGGTTGAAATTCAGGTTATCGAGTATTGAGTACAAAAAGACCCACGTCAATCACGAGCAGTTAAACGCTGATCTCATGCAGCAATTTCCGGAGTTTATCGGCGAGTGTCCGTCGATTAAACGCATCATGGATGTTGTTGACAAGGTATCGAAAACCGATGCCAACATCCTCATTACCGGTGAAAACGGAACCGGAAAGGGGTTGATTGCGAAGGAGATTCACCACCGCTCTGACCGGTCGAAACAGATCATGGTAACGGTCGATATGTCGTCGATACCGGTTTCTCTTTTCGAAAGTGAACTATTCGGGCACAAGAAGGGAGCCTTCACCGATGCAAAGCATGACAGGATCGGCCGTTTTGAAACGGCAGGGAAGAGCACACTTTTTCTCGATGAGATCGGCAATCTGTCGCTCAACATGCAGACAAAGATTCTGAATGTGTTGCAGGAGAGGCAGATCGTGCCGCTCGGTTCGAACAAGATCGTCCCCATCGACGTCAGGCTTGTTTGCGCCACCAATAAAAATCTCGAGAAAATGGTCATGGAGGGGTTGTTTCGCCAGGACCTCCTGTTCCGTATCAATACTATACAGATCGATCTGCCCCCACTGCGCGAGCGCGGTAGCGACATCGATCTGATGGCCGGTTTTTTCCTGGATAAATTCTCTGTTAAATATGAGAAGGGCCAGATGGCATTCAACAAGGAGGCCATTATAGCCCTTAAAAC
This sequence comes from uncultured Prolixibacteraceae bacterium, assembly GCA_964355115.1. Lineage (GTDB taxonomy): Bacteria > Bacteroidota > Bacteroidia > Bacteroidales > FEN-979 > JANXZO01. The sequence continues at coordinate 2,049 of CAYHCQ010000173.1, forward strand.
CTATCCCTGGCCCGGCAATATCCGCGAACTCGAGCATGCTATCGAAAAGGCTGTTATACTGGCGGAAGGGATGATCGTGAAGGCCGATGACCTCTTTCTGAAAAAGGTACCTTTCATGCATGCAACTATCCAGGACTCACCTGTATCCTTTGATGAGTATGAGAAGGATATCATCCGCAAGGCGCTTCTGCGTAACCTGGGCAACCTTTCCATTGCATCCCGCGAACTGGGGATTTCGAGGCAAACCATCTATAACAAGATGAAAAAGTATGGTCTCTAGGAGATACTATTTTCTCGTTTTATTCCGGATATTTCTCATCATTATTACGCTTTACCTTCTTTTTGCCTCTTCATTCTACTTCAGGAACCTCTCTGTGATGGCAATACTGGCGATCGTGGCTGTGGCTGAGGTTGCGGAACTTATAGGCTATCTGAACAGGGTGAACAGGAAGATTGAGAATTTTTTCATCGCCCACCTGAGCGGAGAGATGATGACCTCCTTCACCAAGACCGATGCAAGCAAGGAGTTTGATGAGCTATACAGCTATTTCGATCAGGTTAACAGCAAACTTGAAAAGGCGCGCGTTGAAAATGAGATCCGCAATAACTATTTTAAGACCCTGGTTGACCATGCAGCAGTAGGTTTGATATCGTTTACCAGCGACGGGGCCGTCGGATTTTTTAATGATGCGGCCAGGAAGATTTTCCATGTTCAGATTGTGCGGCATCTGGAAAAGCTTGATCAGTTCAAGGAGGGGTTGAGCCACCTGCTCATCGGTCTTGAGCCACACACCATGGAGCTGGTAAATATTATTGTCAAAGGGCAACTGATCCAGCTTGCTACCCGGAAGGTTACATTTACTTCTGCCGATAAAACGATCCACCTTGTTTCGATCCAGAATATAAAATCGGAACTCGAGCAGAAGGAGGTAGAATCGTGGCAGAAGCTTATCCGGGTGCTTACCCACGAGATCATGAACTCCATCACCCCGATCATAAGTCTGGCAGCAAGCCTTACCAAGCTGTTTCAGAACAAGGAGACCGGGGTCAATAAGAAACTGGAGGAGTTGACCTCACGCACACTGGAAAAAACTGTCAAAGGGTTAAGAATCATTGCCGGCAGGGGTGAAGGACTTGTTCAGTTTGTGGAGAATTACAGGGATGTTACCCGTTTGCCAAAGCCTCAGTTCCAGGTGGTATCGGTTAAGGAGCTTTTCCTTTTAGTCGGGGGACTTTTCGAAGAGCAGCTCACCAGTAGCAAGATCAGGCTGGAAATTGACTGTCACCCCCTGCTGTTGATCCAGGCCGATGGTAACATGATGCAGCAGGTACTCATTAATCTTGTGAAGAACGCCATTGAGGCCTTTGGAGAAAAACCTGACCCGGTAATCAGACTTACAGCACAATCAACGGCGGAAAATACTGTAATTGAAGTCATTGACAACGGAAACGGAATTCCGGCGGTAGCCATGGAAAATATCTTTGTCCCGTTTTTTACCACCAAGGAGACAGGCTCGGGAATCGGGCTCAGCCTTTCGAGGCAGATCATCAGGATGCACGGGGGCAGTCTTGATGTTCAGTCGGTACCCGGGTCGCACACCATCTTCACGATTAAGATCTGAGCCATCTATCGTCTTTCCGTTACGATCTTGCCATCGAAAAGGTTCACAAGCCGGTTCGAAAATTCAGCATCGCGCTGGGAGTGGGTAACCATGATAATTGTCGCGCCCGTATCGTTCAACTCAGTGAGCAGGTTCATCACCTCTTCGCCGCGTGCAGAATCAAGGTTCCCGGTAGGCTCATCGGCCAGGATCAGAGAAGGCTGGGGCACGATGGCACGGGCAATAGCGACCCTCTGCTGCTGTCCGCCGGAAAGCTGAACCGGGAAAAAACTGCGGCGTGCTATCATCTCCAGGCGCTCAAGCACTTTAGTGACCCGCACCTTTCTTTCACGGGCTGCGATACCCAGGTACATGAGCGGCAATTCTACATTTTCGAAGACCGTAAGCTCTTCAATGAGGTTGAAATTCTGGAAAATAAACCCGATCTTCTCCTTGCGTAACCGTGAACGCTGCTTTTCGTTGTAACCGGAGATCTCCTCACCCCGGAAAAAATATTGCCCGGTTGTAGGACTGTCGAGCAGCCCCAGTATGTTCAGCAAGGTGGATTTTCCGCAGCCCGAGGGCCCCATGATGGCCACGAATTCACCTTCGGTGACATTGAAAGTGACTTCGTTGAGTGCGATGGTTTCTATTTCGTTTGAACGAAATACCCGGGTGAGCGCTTTGGTATGGATCATCGTGACAGGAACTTTGTTATTGAAAGAAACGCAACAATCATCAGGGTAAGAACCACCATGATGATCCACATTCCGTTGCGGATTATCCAGGCAGGTTCTTTTTCCAGGATATCCCGAATCTCCCTGCTGTACTCTTTTTTATTGGTATTTTCTGTTTTCATCTTTTACCCCAGTTCAAGTTGGTTTTTAACAAGGTTATAATAGGCTCCTCTCGATGCTGTAAGCGTTTCGTGTGTGCCCACTTCAATCACTGTCCCCTTGTCGAGGACAACGATCTGCGAGGCATTACGAACTGTGCTTAACCGGTGGGCAACAATTACGACCGTACGTCCACGAAAAAATGAATCGAGATTCTCGATGATCTGCCGTTCATTTATTGCATCGAGGGAATTTGTCGCCTCATCAAAAAAGATGTACTCCGGATCGCGGTAAACAGCGCGTGCTATGAGTATCCGCTGTTTCTGTCCGACACTTATCCCGGTTCCGTCCTGACCTATTTTTGTCGAAGTTCCGAGTGGCAGGGTTTCGATGAATTCTGTAAGATTGGAAATATGCAGGGCACGCTTTAGTTTCTCCTCGTCAATGGTGTCGTCGCCCAAGGCAATGTTGCTGGCAATGGTGTCGGAGAAGATGAACCCATCCTGCATCACCGATCCGCAAAGGGTTCTCCAGTAACTGCTGCTCAGTTTTTCAAGCGGGGTTTCGCCGACCATGACCGAACCTTTTATCGGTTTGTAGAACCCGAGAAGCAGTTTTACAAGGGTCGTTTTTCCGCTGCCGCTGGAACCGACGATGGCGGTGATTTTATGCTCCGGAATATCCAGGTTGAGGTTGCTCAGTACCAGAGGAGAGTGTGGCCCCTCGTACTGGAAGTCGAGGTTTCTTACTTTTATATCCCTTCCCGACGCAAGTTCGCGGAGCCCCGGATGATCGGGGTCCTCCTCTTCGGGGTGGGAGTTGATCTCATCGAGGCGCTCCATGCTGATTCCTGCATCCTGCGCCTCGCGGATAAAATTCACCATCTGTTCAACCGGGTTGCTGAGCTGCCCGAGGATAAACTGCACGGCCAGCATCATGCCGAGGGTAAGTTCACCTTTTATTACCAGATAGGCGGAAAGGAAGGTAATAAATATGTCTTTGGTCCGGATGAAGAAAAAGGCCCCTACACTCTGGTACTGGGTGAGTGAAAGACTCCTCAGACTCAGCCGGAAAAGTTTGGCCTGAACGCGTTCCCATTCCCACCGCTTCTGTTTCTCGCAATTCTGCAGTTTTATCTCCTGCATGCCGGTAATCAGCTGAATGAGTGTGCTCTGATTTTCGGCAAGCCTTGAAAACCGGAGGTAATCGATCTCTCTTCTCTTTTTCATGAAGAGGTAAACCCAACCCGCGTAGAGCAAACTTCCTGCAAGAAATACAATGAAAATCAGCGAACTGTAGAACAGCAGAACGATCCCGAACATGATGAAGGTAACCGTGGAGAAGAGGATATTGAGAGAACTTACGGCCAGGAATGACTGTATCCGGTTGTGGTCGGTAATGCGTTGCATCAGGTCGCCGATCATCTTTGAGTCAAAGAAACCGATTGGCAGTTTCATTATCTTGATGAGGAAGTCGGAGATCAGGGCGATGTTGATGCGGGTACTGATGTGGAGCAGAACCCACCCGCGGATAAATTCCACCATGGTAAGCCCGAGAAAAAGCGCAAGCTGGGCCAGGAGTATGAGTGAGATGAAGCTCAGGTTCTGGTTTTTTATCCCGGTATCCACAATGGCCTGGGTAAGAAAGGGAAAGATAAGCTG
>CAYHCQ010000174.1:0-6034 GCA_964355115.1 uncultured Prolixibacteraceae bacterium
TCCGCTAATCAATTCAACAGGGAATGAAAAATCTCCCTTCATCCATCCCGACGGAAAGTCACTCTATTTCTCTTCAGATGGTTTGCCGGGACTGGGGGGCTACGACATCTTCTTCACAAAGTTGAACGATAACAACACCTGGACAAAGCCAAAGAACATCGGATATCCGATCAACTCCACCGAGGATGAGGTTGGTTTCTTTGTAAGCACCGATGGCAATCGCGGTTTCTTTGCCTCCAACAAGTTTAATGGGAAAGGCGGCTGGGACCTTTACGCTTTCGATCTTTACGATGCAGCACGCCCCGAAAAGGTGCTGTTTATCAAGGGAACTGTAAGGTCCGAGTCATCGGCCGAGCCTATCAAGGCCCGCATCGAGCTCCGTAACCTGGAGACAAAAAAAATCTCGGAAATCCCGCTCGACACTAACACCGGAAATTATGTGGCGGTGACTCCCTTTTCTTCGGACTATATCATGACTGTAAAAAAGGAGGGACATGTTTATGAATCAAAGTACATCGCGCGGGTCGACAGCACCTTTCGCACTCCAGCCCAGGTTGATATCGAGGTCAAACCCATTGAACTGAATAAATCCTACCGCATCAACGACATCTATTTTCCGTTCAACTCCTTTGATCTTTCGCAGGAATCGAAAGCCGTGCTTGACCAGCTCATCGTTTTCCTCACCGAAAATCCGACCATCTGCATCCAGATCCAGGGGCATACTGACAACATCGGCAATGATGCGAGCAACCTGAAACTATCGGATAACCGGGCCAGGTCGGTTTATACCTACCTTATTGAAAAGGAAATTACTGAAACCCGGCTCACTTACAAGGGTTTCGGCAAAACCATGCCTGTTGCAGGCAATGATACAGAAGAGGGCCGGGCAAAGAACCGAAGGACGGTCTTCGTTATTACCAGAAAGTAGTCACGCTTTAAATCTCCTTCAACAGATGCACCATCTCCATTGCGGCCAGGGCAGCGTCGAAACCTTTGTTTCCGCCTTTCGTACCGGCACGTTCGATGGCTTGTTCGAGGTTATCGGTCGTAAGTACTCCGAAAATCACCGGAACACCAGTCTCGAGTCCTACATGGGCGACACCTTTCGACACCTCGGAGGCGACATAGTCGAAGTGGGGGGTTGCACCGCGGATCACCGCACCAAGGCAGATCACTGCATCATACTTTTCGCTTGTAGCCAGCTTTTTTGCAAGCAGGGGGATTTCAAACGATCCCGGCGACCAGACTATATCGATACGGCTTTCATCCGCCCCGTGGCGTTTTAGTCCGTCGAGACAACCCGCCAGCAGCTTACCGCTGATGAATTCATTGAAACGGGCTATTACAATGCCGAACCTGAGTCCCTTGGCATCCAGTTTTCCTTCTATCGTTTTCATATACATTAGGTTTATGGTTAATCATACGTTGCCCCAGTCTGAAGACTGGCGGCACCAGGTTAAAACCTGGCGTTATATATCATCTTTAAAACTCAGGATGTGCCCGAGTTTCTCCTTTTTTGTTTTCAGGTAACGGAGGTTGCTGGCATTGTGGGTGATCTGGATAGGGATACGTTCCACAAGTTCAAGCCCGAACCCTTCGATGCCCGATATTTTTTTCGGGTTGTTTGTCAGCAGACGGAGTTTCTTTATACCCAGGTCGACGAGTATTTCCGCGCCGGTGCCATAATCGCGAAGGTCGGCATCAAAACCCAGGGCCCGGTTGGCCTCAACTGTATCCATCCCGTCATCCTGCAGGGAGTAGGCCCTCATTTTATTTGCAAATCCGATACCTCTTCCCTCCTGCCGCATATAGAGCAGAACTCCCCTCCCCTCCTTGGCTATCTTTTTCATGGCATAATCGAGCTGGTCGCCGCAATCGCAGCGCATCGATCCAAAAACATCCCCGGTAAGGCATTCCGAGTGTACCCGCACAAGTACCGGCTCCCCGTCGTCGATGTCGCCCTTTACCAGTGCCACATGGTTCTCCTTGCTGATCTTGCTGATATAACTGTAGGCTTTGAAATCTCCGTACCGGGTAGGCATGTCGGCAACCGCAGCACGTTCGACCAGGGTTTCCGTCTTGCGGCGGTAGTCGATCAGGGCCGCGATGGTAACGATCTTCAGCTGATGCTCTTTGATGTATTCCATCAGTTCCGGTACCCTGGCCATGGTTCCGTCTTCGTTCATGATCTCGCAGATCACCCCGGCGGGCGCCAGTCCGGCCATCTTTGCCAGATCGACTGAGGCTTCGGTATGGCCTGCCCTGACCAGAACACCGCCTTCACGGTATTCGATCGGGAAGATGTGCCCGGGTCGGGTAAAATCCTTTGCCCTGGCATTGGGATCGATGGCTTTTTGAATGGTTGTTGCACGTTCCTGGGCAGAGATTCCGGTAGTGCATTCAACAGCATCGATCGATACCGTGAATGCCGTGCGGTTGGGGTCGGTATTCTTTACCACCATCCGTTCTATATTGAGCTCCTCCAGCCGTTCGCGGGTCATGGGCAGACAGATTAGTCCGCCACCCTGCTTTGCCATGAAGTTAATTATCGAGGGGGTCACCTTTTCGGCAGCAACCACCAGGTCTCCTTCGTTTTCGCGGTCTTCGTCGTCGACCACCACGATCATTTTGCCCTGTCTGATATCTGCGATCGCTTCTTCGATTGAGTTGAATTTGTAGTCTGGCATTTTGAATAATTGAAAGTTGATAATTGATTATTGATCTTTTTAGAAGCCGTTTTCGGTTAGGAAGTTAAGGTTGATTTTTGATCCCGAAGAATTTCCGGTCTGCAATTTTTCGACATATTTTGCAATGACATCGCATTCAATATTCAGGATGTCTCCTGTTTGTTTATGAAGCAGGGTTGTCATCTCCTGGGTATGGGGAATAATTGAAACAGTAAAGCCATGGCCATCGGTGTTTGCAACGGTCAGACTTATGCCATCGAGGGCAACAGAACCTTTCTCAACGATGTACCGCAAAATTTCCGGCGGGGCGGAAACCGAAAACCATACCGCATTTTCCTCGTCCCAACGACGGACTATCTTTCCTGTTCCGTCGATGTGACCGCTCACAAGGTGGCCTCCGAGCCGGTCGCTGAGGCGCAGGGCCCGTTCAAGGTTCACCCTGCTGCCGTTCGCTATTCGCGAGAAACTGGTGCGGCGCATGGTTTCAGGCATCACGTCCGCAATAAAACTGGTGCTGTTAAATGACACTACAGTAAGGCAGATTCCATTTACGGAAATACTGTCGCCAATCTTTACATCTTCAACCACCTTCCGGGCTTCAATGGTTAGCTGCGAAGATTTTGCCCCCTGCCTGATCCCCCTGATCGTCCCTGTTTCTTCGATTATTCCGGTGAACATAACTTGGTAGTTGAGAATTAATCAATTAACTATTAACTTTTAACTTTTAACGCTACCGTGTATCCTTCTACTAGAATATCTTCTCCCACCTTGCGGTAACTTAGATCTCTTAGTTGCATGGCCTCTTCCATTCTTGGTATGCCTTTTCCGCCCACGGCTGTCGGGGCTTTTGTGCCTCCCAGTATTTTAGGCGCAATGAAGCTCATAACTTTATCAGTCACCCCCTCATTCAGGGCAGAAAATGCCAGGGTGCTGCCACCTTCGATCATCACTGAGTCGATGCCCATGGCGCCGAGTTGCTGCATAAGCTGTTTCAGGTCTACCTTCCCGCTATTCTCCCTGCAAACGACCACCTGTGCGCCGGTTCTTCTGATCTCCCTGAGCTTGTTTTTATCTGCCTGCTCCGTTACCGCAATAATGGTCAGCTGAGGTTCATGGGTAAACACTTTGGCTGTTAACCCGATCCGGGCATGGCTGTCGGCAACTATTTTCAGCGGATTTTTCCACCCTGCGGGCAGGGCAGGGTTATTCCTTAGCCGGATGTTCAGCATCGGATCATCATACAGGACAGTCTCCACACCAACCATCACGGCACTGAATTGCTGCCGCATGCGATGCACAAGCCTGCGCGAAGGTTCTCCTGTAATCCAACGCGAGGCATTGGTCACCGTGGCTATTTTCCCATCGAGGGTCATCGCGGTTTTCAGGACGACAAAGGGCAGTCCCGTCGTGATAAATCTTATAAAAACTTCATTCTGCTTTCGGATTGCAGGCTCCATGACACTACTTACCACCTCAATTCCATGGCTGCGCAGGAATGCCATTCCCTTACCATTCACCATCGGATTGGGATCGGTCATGCCAACAATAACCCTCCTGATCCTGCTTTCAACGATCAGTTCAGCACAGGGAGGAGTCTTTCCGTGATGAATGCAGGGTTCAAGTGTAACATAAAGTGTTGCACCCTCAACCGGACCGGAAGCATGGCTGATAGCATTTACCTCGGCATGCGGTCCGCCGAAATATTCATGATACCCCTCCCCTATGACCTCTCCGTTTTTAACGACAACGGCACCAACCAAAGGATTCGGGTTTACCCATCCCGACCCGCGGCTGGCGAGGGAGATGGCACGTTTCATATATTTTATATCATCATTCAAAGCTCACTGTAAATAAAAATGCCCCAAAGCAATAGCTCCAGGGCGTTATCCTATTATATGAAAAAACGGTCAGATAATTTGATCCTTCTTCCATCCAGACTGTACTGTCGGTGCCGTAATTTCAACGGCTCAGTTCGTTCCGGAAGAACGAAGTCGCGGACTATACCGCCGGTCGGGAATTGCACCCTGCCCTGAAGAACCTGATGGTTATTTTTAAGAACCCCGGGAATGCAAAAATGCTTTCCCGCGGCAAAGATACAAATATTTACTCTTGTTAACTATTTAACAAATAAATTTCATCTTCCCTTAGCGGATGATCAGCTTTTCGGAAACCGATTTAGCGGCGGATAACCAGCTTTTCTGAAACCGATGCAGCGCCGGATATGACCGTAATAAGGTATATCCCTTTAGCATAAGAGGAGAGATCGATTGTTGCAACTGCAGTGCCCCGGATTGGTTGAACGGTTGCCGTGAAAAGCCGTTTTCCGGTCATCTCCGTAAGACTGACTGAAGCCTGGGTTTCTGTATTGACAGAGACCTTCACAAAATTACCGGCGGGGTTGGGCATCAGGGCTACATGAGTTGTGGCCAGGGTTTCGATGCCAACATGGAACTGTACAGTAACATCAGCAAAGCTGGTCACTGAGGTAACGCCATCGAAACAGGAAACGGTATACCTCGTATTGACCTCTGGTTTGGCATAAGGGTTTTTGAGCGTGGATGTAAAGCCCGCTGGCACTGAACTCCATGAATAGGTATAGGTACCGCTTCCCCCGGTTGCGATAGCATCCAGCTGGGTGGAATCACCTTTAAAAATCGTACCCGGGGTTGCAGTGGCGGTTACGGCCAACGGCTGGGCCGTACTCTCCTGAACAACGAGTGTTGAGAGTTTTGTTACAGGCTTGTTAACCGTAAAGGCACCGTAAAAAGTCACCTCACCCGTACCTGCTGCAGGACCGGTCCATTGGAAGGTCCAGACCTTTGGATTGGAATTGGAGCCCGATGACTGGGTAACATATTTTCCGCTGCCGGTGAGGTGGTTTCCGCTGCCCGCAGTGAGGGTCCCGAGAAGGGTACCTGAAGCATTCTGTGGCGATACCTCGAACCCCTTTGTTCCCGATCCGCTTACTGTAACCGTGATGGTATAATTACCACCCGGAGTGTACCCTTCTGCCGGGATATCTGATGTGATCCAGCCGCTCACCGTGGATGCGGTACCATTGTGGCAGGAGGTGCAGTTCTGACCATCGCCGGGAGAACCTGTATATCCGGCAGGGGCACCACTTGGGTAATCGCAGTTTTCATCGCCACCGAAGGAAGCCAGCATGATTACTGCCAGCAATAATACAGGTAACAGCAGGTAAATTTTACATTTCATAAAGTGGATGTTTGGTTAATGGTTTCGGTTTTGACAAAAAAAAGGCTCCTTGGTTGTCTGACCAGGGAGCCTTTTCAGCCTTTCATCACTCCTCTACTGAACTATCAGTTTTTCAGTCTTCACACCTTTAT
>CAYHCQ010000175.1:0-6023 GCA_964355115.1 uncultured Prolixibacteraceae bacterium
ATCCGCTGCTATTCAAAAAGATCAAGATGCTTAATGAACAGAAGGATAAGCTGAATCTCAATGCCGATCAGCTTCGGCTCCTGGAGGAGACCTTCAAGGGATTCGTGCGTGGCGGAGCCAACCTGGAACCGGCACAGCAGGAAAAACTGCGCGAGCTTAACAAACAGATCAGCCTTCTGCAGCTCACTTTCGGCCAGAATCTGTTGGCCGAAACCAATGCATTCAAGCTTGTTATCGACGACTCCAAAGATCTTTCGGGCTTGCCGCAGGGCGCTGTTGCTGCTGCCGCTGAAACCGGAAATGCCGATCCCGCCACCAAAGGGAAATGGGTGTTCACCCTCCAGAACCCGAGTGTGATGCCCTTCCTCCAGTTTGCCGATAGCCGCATCCTGCGTGAGAAGATATTCAGTGCTTACATCAGCCGTGGCAATAATAATAACGAAAAGGACAACAAGGCCATTATTGAAAAGCTAATTCCTCTGCGCCTGGAGAAGGCGAAACTGATGGGGTTTGAAACATGGGCTGATTTTGCGCTCGATGACCGGATGGCGAAGAAACCCGAAAATGTTTACAAACTGCTCGATCAGGTCTGGACACCGGCCCTTGCAAAGGCAAAGACAGAGGAGGCGGATATGCAGCAGCTGATAGCAAAAAATGGAGGATCATTTCAACTTGAAGCCTGGGACTGGCGTTACTACAATGAAAAGGTGATGAAGCAGCGTTTCGACCTTGATGAGGAAACCCTGAAGCCCTATTTTAAGCTTGAGAATGTCCGCGACGGGATTTTTTATGTCGCCAACAGGCTCTATGGAATCACCTTTAACGAAGTGAAGGATGCACCGAAGTATTTCAAAGATGTGACACTTTATGAGTGCAAAGATGCCGATGGCAGTCATCTGGGTGTGCTGTATCTCGATTTCCACCCGCGGGCGAGCAAACGCGGCGGTGCATGGTGTGGCAGTTACCGCCCACAGACCTACCGGGATGGCAAACGCGTGGCACCGGTATCGACTATCGTGTGCAACTTCTCCGCCCCGGCCGGCGACAAGCCTGCACTGCTTACGCCGGATGAAGCAGAAACCTTCTTCCACGAGTTTGGTCATGCCTTGCATGGTTTGCTAAAGGATGTGAAATATGACGGCATTTCAGGTGTTCCGCGTGATTTTGTAGAACTTCCTTCGCAGATCATGGAGCACTGGGCCTTTGAACCTGAGGTGCTTAAAATATACGCCAAGCACTACATCACAGGAAAAGTCATACCGCAGGATCTCGTGGATAAAATCGTTAAAAGTGGTAAATACGGACAGGGATTTAAAACCACTGAGTATGTTGCAGCCTGCATCCTCGACATGGATTATCACACTAATAAGGAATTGAAAAATCTTGAGGTGCTGAAGTTTGAAGCCTCTTCGATGAACCGCATCGGGCTGATCCCACAGATTCCGCCCCGCTATCGTTCCACCTATTTTCAGCATACCATGACAGGTGGTTACACAGCCGGCTATTACAGTTACATATGGGCTGAGGTTCTTGACTGCGATGCCTACCAGGCTTTCATGGAGACCGGGGACATCTTCGATAAAACCACCGCAACAAAATTCAGGAAAAATATTCTTGAAAAGGGCGGTGCAAAGGATGCCATGGAGATGTATGTCGATTTCCGCGGTCAAAAACCATCGATTGAGGCGCTTCTCGAAAACCGGGGCTTGAAATAAAAGATATCTTTGTAAAGAATTCCCCCTTTGGCTGACTCGTCCGCCAGGTGCTCAAAATTGTCGTTTATGTTGGTGAATCCATCACTGATACTGGGATTAATCCATAATATTGCGTTACTGCTCGCAACAAGTCTGCTTATCGACTTGTTCTGGTCACGCCAGGAAAAGGAGTTGCAGTTCAGGAATAAACTACTCACAGGAGTTCTGCTCGGGGGCATAGGTGTTGTTCTGATGCTTACACCCTGGGTGCTTGTTCCCGGACTGGTTTTCGATACCCGTTCAATCCTTCTCGGCATTATCGGCTTGTTTTTCGGACCTGTTCCTACACTCATTGCGGTTTTGATCACAGGAGCCTACCGGATTTTTCTGGGTGGCGACGGACAGTGGATGGGGGTTGCTGTAATTGTTGTTTCAGGAAGCATCGGTTTATTTTGGCGGTATTTCCGGCCAGGATGGATGAACAGGAATCGGTTCGTGGAACTCTACCTTCTGGGCCTTGCGATCCATATTGCAATGCTTTGCTGTACTTTGCTTTTACCGGCAGATACAATAGAGCATACACTGAAAACTATTGCACTTCCTGTACTGATAATTTACCCATTGGGAACCTTGCTGCTGGGGCTCCTGATGCTCAACCGTTCTTTACACTGGAAAATTAAAAGGGAACTTTACCAAAGCGAAGAGAAGTTTCGTCAGTTGTTTGAAAACAGCGAAGCCATCATGATGCTCGTAGAACCTGAATCCGGGCTTATTGTAGATGCCAACCATGCCACGTCAAATTTCTACGGTTATTCGATCGACGAACTGAAGAGTAAACGTATTCTGGAGATCACTACATTGCCCCCCGATGAGGCATCCGAGGCCAGAAGACGAATCCTCGAGGAGGAACAGAGCTGTTTTATCGTGCAGCACCAGTTGGCAAGTAAGGAAATCAGAACAGTTGAAATTCACTCTTCTCCCATTACATTTCATGGCAATACTGTCCTTTTTTCAATCATTCATGATATCTCGGAGCGCAAGCTTGCAGAAGAGGCGCTCATCGAGGCCAAAGTTCGGGCAGAGGAGAGCGATAAACTAAAATCGGCCTTCCTGGCAACAATGAGTCATGAATTAAGGACACCCCTAAATGCGATAATTGGATTCAGCAGTGTAATGGATGACGAAAATGACCCGGAGGAGATGAAACAATTTGCCCGGATTATCAACAGCAGCGGGAACCATCTTTTATCTATCATTGAGTCTATTTTCGATGCAGCTTTGCTTCAGTCGGGGGAGTACAAGGTAAGCGAAACCAGGTTTAATGTGGAAGAACTGTTTTTCACATTGATTGACTATGCAAATGTTGAGAAGATAAAAAGGAACAAGGATCACATAGAGGTGAAGGCCTTGATCCCAAATGGGATTAAACCGCCGCCTGTTTTTACCGACAGGGGGAAGCTGATGCAGGTACTTACGAACCTCCTCAATAATTCCATTAAATATACCAATCAGGGAAGGATTGAATTTGGATTTTCAGTTTACGAAAAGGACATTACTTTTTTTGTGACCGATACCGGAATTGGAATTCCAGCACACAAAGTAGAAATAATCTTCGATCAGTTCAGGCAGGGCGACGATAACCATACCCGGGTGCACGATGGTGTCGGCCTTGGACTATCTATCTGCAGAGAGATTGCCTTACTGTTGAACGGGAAGATCTGGCTCGAAACCACCGAGCAGGAAGGTTCGACTTTTTACTTTTTGATCCCGGGCATTGTAGTAACGGAGAATCATCCCGACCATACCGTTCCAGTTCATCAGCAGCCCCCCGACCTCACAGGAAAAACCATCCTCATCGTTGATGATATGGAAGAGAATATCTTCCTTTTAGACCGGTTCCTGGCCTCCACAAAAGCCTCAATACTCTCCGCCCAATCGGGTGAGGATGCAGTCAGGAAGGTAAAGGAAAATCCAGCCATCGATTTGGTATATATGGATATTAAAATGCCCGGAATGGATGGTTATGAAGCTACCATCGAACTCCTTAAAACCCGGCCGGGTCTGATAGTGGTAGCCCAAACCGCACATGCAGTTACCGGGGTAAAGGAGAAGGTAAAGGAATCCGGGTGCTTTGGATACATCTCAAAACCAATCCGCCGTGATGATCTGTATCGCGGATTGGCAGAACTATTCGGGGCATAAAGCTATTTTTGAAGCAACAGCTTTCTTGAACCGCTGAAATTATCTCCGCTGATTCTTAACAGGTAAAGGCCCGAAGGCAGCGTCGGGATACTGATCTCCCTCTCTTCATATTTTCCTGCAGTCCCGGTCATTGGTAACGACATGACCAGCTTTCCGTACATGTCGTAAATACCCGCCGTGAAATGGTTTTCCGGCACCAGCATCGCAAGACGGAAAATTCCGTTTGTCGGATTCGGAAAAATTTTGAAATCGAGTTTCCGCTGTTGTTCTTCAACCCCGGTACAGGCGCTGAAGGAGAATATTACCGTAATGGCGGCTGAGTCGACACATCCGTTTTCATTCGTTACGATGACCATATAGGTCTGGGCTTCGAATCCAATGCCGGTGGCGCCAACAGTTATGGATTTTGCCTTTGATCCGTTTGACCAGTCGTACGTTGAACCCGGATTCCCGGCATCAAGTTTTACCGTATCGTAAACACACACGATTGAATCGGCTGGCCCGAGGTGAATGTAAGGCAGCGGATTTACAGTCAAAGTAGTATTTCCCGATACCTGATTGAATCCGTCGTGCACGGTAACATTGTAGCCGGTAGTCTGGCCCGGTGTTACAAACGGACTTGATTCGGTGGAGCTGAAACCAGCGGGATTGGAGTTCCAGCTATAGGTATATATACCCGAACCCCCGCCTGCCAGGGCATACAACTGTGCCGTGGTTCCGAGGCACACGGATGTGGGCTGAACTGCCGGGTTCGCCGAGAGAGGGCCGCCTTCAACAATCACCATGATCTGTGCCGGATCGCTCTCACATCCGCTTGAAACGTCTGTGACAACCAGGAAATAGATCATTGAATGGGTGAGGTTTCCTGTTGAGGGCTGAGCCATTGTGGAGGTAAACCCCGGGGGATTTGAAGTCCACAGGTAGCTGTAAGTACCGTAGCCACCAGCGGCTGTACCTTGTAATGTGGTGCTGGTCCCGTTCGGTATTGTTATATCCTGGCCTGCATTGGCTGTGGGTTTCGGATGTACCGTGATCATTGCAGTGTCGTAAACGGAATTGTTGCAGACATCCGTCACCCGCACAAAATAGGGGTTGGTTCCGACTGGAGGAATGAAGTTCACAACGCTGTCGTTGGCCGGGGTCATGTTCCAGGTATACTGGTATGGCCGGATGCCCTCTTCAGCCAGAGCAACCAGTTCCACCTCAGAACCATGACACACAACCGTATCGCTGTTTTGCTGTATCGTCATCGGAAGGTAGTCGCTGATCATCACCGTATCGGCATTTACTCCGCCGTTGCAGTTGATCTGGTTGATCGTGATGATCACGCTTTCGTCTCCTTCAGGCAGCATATCCATGACAGGATGGATAATGAGTGCGACGCTGTCGGATCCTGCAGGAAAAGTTATGGTGGATGGAAGCTGGGTGTAATCGGTGCCGTTTACCGCAGTCCCTGCCACGCTGAAACTGACAGTATAAGCATAGTTCATGGGCGCCGATAGATGAAAATTTACCGCAACATCGTTGCAGCCTTCCACCGCTTTGCTCCCGAGTGTGGGGATGGTGCCCGAAGTGTTCATCACTACGCCCGGACTGCTGAAGCTGTTTTCCTCAAGAAACACACCCGAATCGTAAGAATAATCGGCCGCATCAGCAACAGCAAGCTTAATATGATATGTTGAACAAGGTACAACCACATGCCAGGCAGTGAACACATGTGTCAACCCGTCATACTGATAGTTTTGTCCGCCGGCATTGTTCCATCTCGACATCGGGTTATCGCAGATGTTGTTAATTGTGACGTACATCGACGAGGAACCTGGCATGAGCGCGATGTTGACGGCATTGTTTGTAAAGCTGCCTGTAATGCCGGGCCCGCTGAGAAAAAAGCCGAAGGCATCATTAAACTGGTTGCAATACTCGAAAAATTCTTCAGAACCAAATACATACCGGAACCTGACTGTATCGTACTGAGGAACGAAATCAAACTCAATCACGGCTTTGTCGTGTGTTGCGGAGCCCGAAATGACATTCAGATCCGGGTCACCGGGCCCGTTGTTCCCCTGGCCGGCATTGCCTTTATTGTTCGGGCCAATGGCAATATCAGCTTTACCTGAAGTCATGAGT
>CAYHCQ010000176.1:0-5920 GCA_964355115.1 uncultured Prolixibacteraceae bacterium
CCCGAAACCGTTAGGAATCAGGGTTTTCTATTTATCTGGTGTGGCATCGACTGGAATTGAACCAGTGACACAAGGATTTTCAGTCCTCTGCTCTACCATCTGAGCTACGACGCCAGACAACCCAACTTGACATTGGGACGGCAAAAGTACAAAGAATTTTTAAAAAACAATAACTTTGCGAGAAATTAGGATTGCTTATGGATCTGGTACTTGATTTCGGCAACACTAACAAAAAGCTGGCAGTATTCAAAAACGGCCAGCTGAAGTCGTTGGAGCAATACCCAACCATCAGCTTGGCGATCGTTAAGGATTTCGTTTTGCGCCACCCGGGAACAGAATCCTGCATCTTCTCCTCCGTCATCCGCCATCCGGCATCTGTAGTCCGTTACCTGAGTAAGCACTTCCGCCTGATTGAACTCACGGAAAAGACCCCTCTTCCCATCCGTAACCTTTACCGGTCAAAGGCCACACTTGGCAACGACAGGCTGGCAGCGGCAGCCGGCGGTGCCAGCCGGTTTCCCGGAGAAGATGTTCTTGTCATCACGGCGGGAACCTGTATCACCTACGATTTCGTGAACAGTCGAAAAGAGTACCTCGGAGGTGCCATCTCCCCGGGAATCACAATGCGGCTGCAGGCACTGCATACTTTTACGGGGAAACTTCCGTTAATTTCCCTGAAGGCCGGAGAACTGCTCACGGGTAGGGATACAGAGGAATCGATACTTTCGGGCGTACTCACCGGTGCTCATGCTGAAATAGAGGGGGTTATGGAAAGATACATGGCCAAATATCCCGGTATCCGGATAATCCTTAGCGGCGGAGATCAGAAATATTTTGATAAGCGGCTAAAAATTAGCATCTTTGCAGTCCCGAATATCGTCATCCACGGATTATACCAAATTCTTGATTTTAATGTTCATGGCTCCCAATAGACTGCGAATCTTCCTCTCTCTTGTGCTGATGGTGCTTGGCCTTACCCTTTTCGCCCAGATCAGGATCACATCCCCCTATTCCCGTTACGGACTGGGTAACCTGTCCGACAACAGCAACGCATGGAACTTCTCGATGGGTCAAACCGGCATCGGGATGCGCAGTCCATACCATATTAATTACCTGAATCCTGCATCCTACATCGCTTTCGACTCCACCTCATTTCTGTTCGAAGGCGGATTCCAGGCTCAGTTCGTAACTCTCTCCTCCAATTTCCAGAAAACCAACCGTAACTATGCCTCCCTGGGTTACCTTTTGTTCGGGATGCCGGTAACCAAGTGGTGGCGTTCCAGCATTGGCCTTGTTCCTTACAGTGATGTTGGTTATAGTGTACTGAACTACGAGGATTATCAGAATTCCGGCACAGTCCTGAGGCTCTACCAGGGTTCAGGCGGTATCAACCGCCTGTACTGGGGCAACGCCCTGCGGATTGTCAAAGGCCTTTCGGTCGGGTTCAACATGTCTTACCTCTTTGGCAGCATGATCCGCGAAGCCTCTGTTTATTTCCCCGATTCCATCTATGCCATGAATTTCAAGGTGCTCAATTATGTTACGGTCAATTCACTCTACCTTAACTTCGGAGTACAATACCGCATGCGCCTGAAAAACAACCTCTTTCTGAACCTCGGGGCAATTTTCTCGAACACGACAAGCATGTCAGCCAAAACAGATATGCTTGCCTATACCTTCCTCCTTAGCAACAATGGTGTTGAATATCCGAAAGATACGCTGGTAAAGGAGCGTGGCTATTCAGGAAAGATCGTCATCCCCATGGTGATCGGCGGCGGATTCTCGCTGGAGCGTCCCGATAAATGGACTGTCGGGGTAGATTACCGCTGGCAGAACTGGTCGCAATTCAGCGCCTTCGGACTGAGCGACTCCCTGGTCGATTCGTGGATGGTGAGTGCGGGCGGAGAGATCACCCCCAACATCGACAACTACGCAAATTATCTTGCCCGCGTACGGTACCGGCTTGGTTTCAACTATGAAAACACCTACCTGCAGCTTCGTGGCAAAAATCTCACCGCCTACTCGGTGAGCCTTGGACTGGGATTGCCCCTGCGCGGCGTAAAAACCTTGCTGAACCTGGGAGTTTCGGCCGGAATGCGCGGTACCACCGAACAAAACCTTATCAAGGAGAGTTACATCAAGCTGGTTATCGGGTTTACCATCTACGAGCGGTGGTTTGTGAAACGTAAGTATTTTTAGCCTTGAAAGCCAACTTTTTCCGCTCCCTCATTTCCCTCCTTCTTTTAATGATTATTGCTTCCTGCAACGATAAAGCAGAGTTGACCGTAAAAGCCAGTCCGAAAGAGGACGACCCTTTGATGTCGGCCCGTAACATCGAGGTGCTTTTCAGCGATTCGGGCAGGGTTACTGCACGGTTGTCGGGTGCCCTGCTTAACCGGTATGGCGGTGAATATCCCTACCTCGATTTCCCGAAAGGATTTAAAATCTATCTGTATGACTCCACCCGGCGGGTATCTTCTACTATTTCCGGAAACCACGGAATGCGCAGGGAGATGGCCCGCACTATGGAAGCTTGGGGAAATGTAGTTGTACGAAACGAGTCAAAACAGGAACAACTCAATACCGAACATCTTGTGTGGGACGAGAACCAGCATCGCATCTGGTCGGATGTGAAGGTGAAGATCACCACGCCGGATAAGATTCTCTTTGGCGACGGAATGTCGTCGAATGAAGCCTTCACCGAATATGCCATCAAAAACCCTACCGGGCAGATGATGGTGAAAAAAGACTCCATTTAGGGCTGCGAACCACACGAAAGTAGCGAAAGTGAGTTATTAAGGCTTTGTAGTTTCGGTATTTATCTATACTTTTGCACCCTATTTAAAAATTATAGCAGCATGGCGATTATTGGAAAAATCAGAAAACACTCAGGATTAGCTGTTGTTATCATTGGCGTTGCGATCGCGGCATTCGTTATTGGCGATTTTGGTAAAAAAAGCGCGAGGGGCACCAACGATATAGGCACCGTGGATGGCGAAAACATTCCCTACGTTGAGTTCAACACCAAAGTGGACGAGATGCTTACAGCCCAGAAAGAAAATTCGGGGCAGGATAAAATCACCGACCAGGAGACTTATCAGATCAGGCAACAGGTCTGGACTACAGCCGTAAAGGATATCCTTATGGGTGAAGAATACAGCGAGGTTGGCGTCACCGTCACACCCGAAGAACTTTTCGACCAGATCCAGGGGAAACAGCCGCATAAGTACATTCTCCAGTATTTTAAAGATCCCAAAACCGGACAGTACGATCCGGGCATGGTTCTGAATTACCTTAAGAATCTCGACAAGATGGAACCGAAAGCCAGGGAACAGTGGCTTCGTTTCGAAAAAGCCATCAAGGACGACCGCCTCGAAACCAAATTCAACAACCTGATCACCAAAGGGTATTATGTTCCAAAGGCATTCCTGCAAAAGGAATATGGATTACAAACCCGGTCGCTCAAGGTTCGTTTTGTTGCTCCCAATTATTTTAATATTCCCGACAGTATCATTAAAATTACCGATGCCGATTATCAGAAGTTCTATGACAAAAACAAGGTCTACTTCTGGCAGGATGAGCCTTTCCGCGATCTCGACTTCGTGGTATTCGAGGTAAAACCCTCCGATATCGACCGCAAAAGAACTGCCGAAGATGTGGTTCAGCTATACAAGGATTTCCAGACCTCCACCGATGCCCTGATATTTGCCAACGCCAACTCCGACAATAAGGTCGACACTGCCTTCGTGAAAAAAGGCACTCTGCCCGGAAGTCTCGATTCCCTTATGTTCAATGCCAAACCCGGTATATTTGTGGAACCGTTTGAAATGAACAATTCCTGGTATATGGGCAAACTTCTCGAAATGCAGGAGCGTCCCGATTCAATGAACGGCTCGCAAATTCTTATAGCCTATGCCGGCACCGGCAACGATGCCATCAAGCGTACAAAAGAGCAGGCCAAGGCCAAAGCCGACAGTATCCTCAGCGTCCTGAAGAAAAATGCCGCCGATTTTGCCGATATCGCCCGCGCTACTTCCGACTATCCGACAGTGAAAGATGATGGCGGCGACCTGAAATGGTTCACCGACGGAAATCCCAATTTCGGCCCTTTCTTCAATGCCGGTATTACCATGAAGCCCAAAGAGGCTAAGATCATCGAAACCCGCATCGGTTACGCCATCTTCATGATGACCGAAAAGACAAAACCCGTGAAAAAGGTGAAAGCCGCGGTGCTCGCCCGTAACATTGAACCCAGTAACCAGACTTTTCAGGACACCTACATGAAAGCCAGCACTTTTGCAGGACAAAACAAGACTCCCGATGCCTTTGAAAAATCTTCCGCCTCAATGGGATTGCAGAAACGCAATTCTCCCAACGTCAAAGAGATGGATAACTACCTGATGGGACTTCCCTCTGCCCGTGAAGTGGTACGCTGGTCGTTTGCCGAAACCACCAAGGCGGGTGAAGTCAGCCCCGTATTCGACCTCACAGGCAAATATGCCGTAGCTGTTGTAAAGGGCGCCTCGAAAAAGGGACAACAATCCATGGAAGATGTTAAGACCCGCATCGAACCCTCTGTCCGCAATATGAAAAAGATGGATATGCTTGCAGCCGACATGACGAAGGCCGTTGCCGTTAATAAAGACATCAATGCACTGGCCGGACAACTCGGCATCAAAGTCGACACCACTGTGCTCACCTTCGCCGGTTTCGACCGTTCGGCCATCGGCCGGGAAATGGAGATCATCGGAGGCCTTTTCAATGCCGAAAAAGGCAAGATCCTGGGCCCCCTCACAGGTAACTCAGGGGTGTATTTTATCCAGGTTGACGAAGTGAACGAATCCCCCGCCAAGGAAGATTTCACCTACGAAATGATGCAGAACAGGCAGCAGTTCGAACAGCGCGTTGCCAGCTTCATGTATCCTGCTCTGGAAAAATCTGCCAAGGTAACCGATAGCCGGGTTAAGTTCTATTAGTATAACGGTTTAACCAAAAGAAGCAGGGGCAGCACGACGCGTGTTTGCCCCTGTCTCTTTTATCGCCTCACCACAAGCTTCAATGTTACCGTATGGCGGTCATCTGTAACCTTCACGAACCAGACCCCGGGAACCCAGCTGCTCACATCAATCATGCACGATGGATCATTAATCCCCGTGCGCGAGAATACGGTTTCACCAAGATAGTTAACCACTTCGATGGTTCTGATGGGTGAATTTCCTGTTACTGTAACTGTTTGGCTGGCGGGGTTGGGATAAACCTTCAACCCGCCTGAAGCAACATCGTCCACCCCTTCCCATAAGACCACCACCGTATCGGATTCTGCCTCACAAACGAGGGCTCCGCTCTCCGAATCGTTGAAAACCGAGGTCACGTAATATTTATAGAGATTACCCCACCCGGCATATTCAGAATAATAATTTCCGGTTACAGGTACCGGGGTGCGCAGGGTGAAAGGTCCACCGGTTCCATCGTCGCGATAAACATTGTAGCCGATCAAAACACTGCTGTCCGCCTCATCCGGGCCGGAATCAATATTCACAAGTGCAGTGGCCCGAAGCAGAAACACACTCGGTCCCCATGCCGCAAGTTCCGTCAGCTTAAACCAGGTAACCCCATCGTAACACCAGGCGAGGTTATCTGCCGAATAGGGACCATCCTCATCGCTCCCCAGGAAATTCGTAAATGAAGCCAGGCTGTTCCATGAAACCATGGCCAAAAAGGGACCGTTAAAAGGGATGTCGCCTCCCGCAACATTGATCCAGTTGTCATCCGGAGGAGTAAACGGAGGGCTGCTCCCAACAAGGTTGTGCGCCATGTCAAAAACGTCGATTGTCAGCTGTTCATTTCCGTGACCCGGGTTATTCCCGAACCAAAGATCGAACGATTGCAGCACGCCGTTAGTACCAGGTGAGATGGGAAA
>CAYHCQ010000177.1:0-5859 GCA_964355115.1 uncultured Prolixibacteraceae bacterium
CATACCAGGAGGCGGATGGCAATACGATATCTGAATAAAGCGCACTGGTATCCATTCTGAAATTAAGATCCACAATCAGATCCATTTTCCCGGTAGGTGCATTTTCCATCCAGTTGACATCATTCAACTGCCCTTTGGCCACCTCTTCGGCAATGGAATTGTGGTGGGTTCCCAGGTAATGTTTCAGAAAATACTCATGACCCTTTGCACTCGACATGATGGCATTGCCGCGCCAGATGAACCAAACACGCGGAAAGTTGATTTCGGCATCGGGATTGGTCACAGAATAGGCAAGTTCCTTATTCTTTAGTTTTTCGATGATCCAGGCTTTTATCTCGTCATCCGATTTTGCCCCGGAGGCTACCGCTGCTTCCACGATTTCAAAATTATTGCGGTCATACTGCGGGTAATAAGGCATCCATCCGTTTCGTACAGATTTCACAATTAAATCGGCGGTATGTTGCTCAGTAAGATCATTTTTCAGGGATGCATTGTATTGGGATTGGTTCCCATCGTAACGGTACTGGTCGGAGTTCATGTAATGCCAGATAGGGGCCTGTTGCAGCCGTGCTGCAGGGTTCCAGTCGCGGGCCGACATGATCGAACTCCATGAGTCCACCGGTGCCAGTTTTTCCTGGCCAACATAATGGTTGAGTCCCCCTCCGTTGCGACCAACACAGCCGGTCATCAGCAATGCAGTTATACCTGCACGGTAAATCAGGTTCTGATGATACCAGTGATTGACTCCGGCACCAATGATGATCATGCATTTTCCGTTTGTTGCCTGGGCTGTTCTGCCCCATTCGCGGGCAAACTGTAAAACCGTATTCCTTCCGATACCGGTAAAAATTTCCTGCCATGCAGGAGTAAAAGCTCCCTTATCATCATCGTAATCATGCGGATAGTTACCACCCAAGCCACGATCTAGTCCATATTGTGCCATCAGCAGGTCATACACTGTTGTCACTCTCGCCCTGTTACCGGAAACCGTTTCGATATATTTTACAGGTACGCCGCGTTCATTCTGCAGGTGGTAGGCAAAATCGGTGAATTCCACCATAGCAATATCATCACTGTGGCTGATCAGGCTCAGCAAGGGATCGAATGTATCGCCTGTTTCCGCATCCTCCGACTTCATATTCCATTTACCGTCAGCAGTTCCCCAGCGATGGCCAACACTGCCACCCGGACAAACCAGGTTTCCGTTGGACTCATCGATATTCAAAAATTTCCATTCGCCGTTTTCAACATCGTTGAATTTGTCCACCTGAGCGGCACGAAGAAGTCGCCCCGGAACCAGTTTCCCATCTTTTTCTTCCAGTTCGACCAGGTATGGTGAATCTGTATACCGTTTTATGTAGTCCATGAAAAAAGGAACCTGTTTTTCAACATGGTATTCCTTTAGAAGAACATGTGTCACAGCCATCCAAAAAGCCCCATCCTGCCCGGCATTGATGGCAATCCACTGATCGGAGTATTTGGCAACCATATTGAAATCGGGAGAAAATACCACCGTTTTGGTCCCATTATGCCGTGATTCCGAAAAGAAATGAACGTCAGGCGTGCGTGTCATACCGAGGTTTGAACCCATGCAGGCGATGAACTTTGCATTATACCAGTCGGCGCTTTCTGCCACATCGGTTTGTTCTCCCCACACTTCCGGGAATGCATTTGGCAAGTCGCAATACCAGTCATAAAAGCTTAGGTTCACACCCCCCATGAGTTGAAGGAACCGTGATCCGGCAGCATAGCTGATCATCGACATAGCCGGGATCGGTGAAAACCCGACGATCCGGTCGGGACCGTACTTCTTTGTGGTATATATGTTGGCAGCACCAATCATCTCCAGCGCTTCATCCCAATGTATCCTGCGGAATCCACCTTTTCCCCGGGCCTGTTGATAAGCAGTACGTTTTTCGGGGTCAGACTGAATGTTTTCCCACGCTTTGAATGCATCGCCGGTCTTTGCTTTCTCCTCCCTGAAAAGGTCGATTAGTTTTCCTCTGACAAGGGGATATTTAACCCTCAATGGAGAATACAGGTACCATGAAAACGAGATACCCCTCTGGCATCCACGGGGTTCGTAAGGTGGCAGACTGTTTTCAAGCAAAGGATAATCAACCGCCTGTGTTTCCCAAACAACGATCCCGTTTTTTACATGTACATTCCAGCTGCAACCGCCGGTACAATTAACACCATGGGTGCTCCGGACTACTTTGTCATGCGCAAAACGGTTCCTGTAAAACTCTTCCCACTTGCGGGTTTTCGGTGAAATCAGATCGGTGATCCAGCTCATTGGTATATTGTTGAGTAATAGAAATTATTTTTCTGTGGCCATCTGACGGGCAAAAATCTCATGGTTAACACTTAACCGCTTTCTGAGGCGCCATAATCCTAAAAGTATAAAGATGAATATGCACCAGCCGCCAATCCCAATCAACAGGAAAGGCACCTGGATTGAATCCACCTGGCCTTTAATCATTGTCTGTGTAACATCTCTAAGATAAGCCGTTAGATCGTAAACTTCCTGGTCTGTCAGCGGATGATCCTTGTAGGCATTGGTCATGGCCGGGAAAGGCGGTGATTGAAGTTGCGCCTTGATTCCTGGTCCTTTAAGCATGATGAACGAAAGATTGAGGCTTTTGGCCAATGTGCCTCCCATGCCGCCTGTATTATGAACAGAATGACAGCTGATACATGGAGTTCCCGCATTCTTAAAAGGAACACTCCCAGCAAATATGGCTTTTCCCCTTATAACATGTTCGGAAGAGGCTGCTTTAAGCAAGGTATCTGCCACTGCAGATTGAGCCGATCCTCCTTTGGATTCTATATAACGTAAAATGGAAGCAACTTCATTGTCATTACCACCGAAAGGCGGCATCAGCAGATTATTGTATTCCTTGCCTATGGCAGCAGCAGCGGGATCTCCGCTTTTTATAAGATCCGCCGAATTCTTTATAAACTTTGTCAGCCAGAGGTTATCAGATTTCCTGGTGACTCCGGCCAGGTCGGGTCCGACAAGTCTTCCTCCGCCAATTGAATGGCAAGCGGCACAGTTTCGCTTAAAAAGATCGGCTCCATCCTGAGACGAGCCATAAAAAGTAAGCAGACAAAAGGCAATCGTCATCGAAACCCTATGCATAAAAACCATATCTTGCGGAGTTTAAACTACGTTAGTGATTGCAAACATAATTATATAATTCATAAATTTGCAATTCGGTAATTAGGTATTCGATTATTAATATTGTTTTTAAATAGCAGGTTAAATCTTTTTAAAATTAAATCTGTATAAATTCTGCTCCGAGCCTCATTTTCTAAAGGATTTCTCATGGAAATGAAGCCGATGGGTTTGGCCGGAAACAGCCTAGCCTCCCGAGGACAAACGAGTCTGAATTGGAAAGGAGACTTTAAATGTATGAATTTTTATTTATTATTGCCATTGGCCTGGTAGCTTTTTTCTATTCATCGGTCGGACATGGCGGAGCAAGCGGATACCTTGCATTGATGACCCTTATTGGCTTTGCTCCTGCCGAGATGAGAGCCTCTGCCCTTGTCCTGAATACTGTAGTAGCAGGAATTTCATTTATCAGTTATTACGCATCGGGGAGTTTCAATATCAGAAAGCTGTATCCCTTTATTCTAGGCTCAGTTCCTGCTGCATTTCTTGGTGCAATGATTACGGCTGAAGTAGGTTTTTATAGAGTTTTACTGGGGGCGATTTTATTTATCGGGATATTCCGGATGCTGCTTACTTTCAGGTCCATTGGATATAGCATTCGCCCGGTTCCTATGACAACAGCCTTTTTTATAGGTGCGACAATCGGTTTTTTTTCCGGTTTGATTGGAATTGGCGGAGGGGTTATCCTTTCCCCGATTTTGATTATCATGCGATGGGCAACGATTAAAGAAACTGCATTTTTGTCGGCGGCTTTTATTGTCGTCAATTCCATGTCCGGTCTCATCGGGTTAACTATTTCCGGGTTCAGGGTATCATCTGAAATAATCCTGTTAGTGCTGGTGGCAGTGGCTGGAGGATTAGCAGGCTCACACATCGGAAGCCGGCATCTTCCTGTCGCTGCTCTTAAATATCTTTTGGCTGGCGTTTTACTGCTCGCCAGCATCAAACTTATAAGCAATTAAACAACTTGAACCGCAATCCTACATACTCATCGAATGGGGTTTTCCCAAATCTGCTATTGATCACTGGATCTGGCAGAGAAAAGGGAAAAACATTGCTTGCCTGCAATATTATAAACGAGTGGAAGAAGAGTTATGATATTGTTGCCATAAAAATATCGGCTCATTGCCATGAAGATTCCAGATCACCAGATTTGATTTATAGTTCAGGGACCTATTCCATTTGGCAAGAAAAGGAAATATCTTCAAAAGACAGTGGCAGGTTCATTGAAGCAGGCGCTGTGAAGGTTTTCTATGTTGAAGCCCGTGATCAGGAATTACCGGAAGCGTTTCGGGTCATTTATGGTTTATGCAGTGAAAAATCGTTGATTATCTGTG
Source organism: uncultured Prolixibacteraceae bacterium (assembly GCA_964355115.1). Lineage (GTDB taxonomy): Bacteria > Bacteroidota > Bacteroidia > Bacteroidales > FEN-979 > JANXZO01. The sequence continues at coordinate 4,516 of CAYHCQ010000177.1, forward strand.
AATCTGGTGGACTTGGGCGGTATATCAAACCTGGAGTAATGTTATTTGTTCAGCATGTGAATGACATTGTGGGGATAGGTAAACGTGCTCTTCTTTGCTTGAGTGATCGTATTATTTATTCCGGAAGTCCTGAGATGTCAGATCCTTCCCTTATCATTAATATCACTGATCACCATTGGATCTTAGTCACAGCTTACCAGGATGCAACTCATTCAACAACAAAAGATCCTCCGGATGATTCAGACTTTGAAAATAGGACGGATTATAATCATGAAAGTCCTTCTCAACCATAAGTTTCCTGATCGTAACTTTCGAAAAAAGATCGGGTAGTTTATAGTTATTCTCAAGGATCATTTTTCCCATTTCAAGTTTACAATCTGTTGAATAATAACCTACAAGAGGCTCAAAATATTTGTCCTGAACATAAGGGATAGCCACATGGTATTCCGACAAATCAATTGATGTCAGATACCGAAAGAATCCACTGGTGACAAAGATATTGTCGACGGCAAGAATGAGATTTTCAGTTGTCAGGGAAGCTTTGAGTGCAGAGTAAATCCCCATCATCGGCCCATTGCCTGCAGCAAGGTCCGGAACAATCCTGAAGGGGAATTTTCTGTAGTCCGGATTATTGGAACTGATAATAATTTCATTGCAGAATGGTGAAAGAGTGTCGATTGCATATTCGATCAGATTCCTCCCATGCATCCCGATCAAACCTTTATCCATACCAAGCCTGACACCTTTTCCACCGGCAAGAATGATACCCGTATAAAGATTTTTGTTTCCCATAAATCCTTATTACGTCCGATAATTAAAAATATTTTCGCTTGAAGTATAACGAGACACTCACAAGGCCGAGGAGTACCGGAACCTCCACCAGCGGACCGATAACTGCCGCAAATGCTTCGCCGGAATTGATCCCGAACACGGCAATGGCCACGGCTATGGCAAGTTCGAAATTGTTGCTGGCAGCCGTAAATGAAAGGGTGGCAGCTTGTTCATAGGTGGCCCCTACCCTTTTGCTCATGTAGAAGGAAACCAGGAACATAATCACGAAATAGATGGTAAGAGGAATGGCAATTCTGATCACATCGAACGGGATTTTAACAACTAATCCGCCTTTCAGTGAAAACATCACGAGGATTGTAAAGAGTAAGGCAATTAAGGTAAGCGGACTGATCTTCGGAACAAATTTAGTATGATACCACTCCTTGTTTTTCACGCGGATAAGGATAAATCGAGTGAGAAATCCTGCAAGAAAAGGGATCCCCAGGTAGATGAATACGCTTTCGGCGATCTGTTTGATGGTTATGGCTGCAACCGCGCTGTTGACAGGTAGTC
>CAYHCQ010000178.1:0-5827 GCA_964355115.1 uncultured Prolixibacteraceae bacterium
TTCTGGCCGATGGCTACATATATACAATATACAGGTTCGCCTTTGGCGTAAAATTCCTTCTGGTTGATGATGGCGTCGATGGCAATGGCGGTCTTTCCGGTCTGGCGGTCGCCAATAATGAGCTCGCGCTGTCCGCGGCCGATGGGGATCATGGCGTCGATGGCCTTGATACCGGTCTGAAGCGGCTGGTTCACCGGCTGGCGGAAGATAACCCCGGGAGCTTTGCGCTCCAGCGGCATCTCGTAGCGTACGCCTTCGATCTTTCCTTTTCCGTCGATGGGCTCACCAAGGGTATTTACAACACGGCCCAGCAGCCCTTCGCCCACCTCGATGGAGGCAATACGGCGGGTGCGCTTCACGATGTCGCCCTCTTTTATTTCGTATGCCTCACCAAGCATAACGGCGCCAACATTGTCGGCTTCGAGGTTCAGCACGATGGCTTTCAGCCCGTTCTTTTCGAACTCGATAAGCTCGCCGGATTCGGCATTGTTCAGTCCGTAAATGCGGGCTATGCCGTCGCCAACCTGCAATACGGAACCAACTTCTTCAAGTTCCGTTTCACTGTGGTAACCGGCCAACTCTCTGCGGAGGATCGCGGTAACTTCAGCGGGTTTAATGTCTGCCATAATTTGTTTTCTTTATCGTCTAAAAACCTTTAAGATATAAGTTTACCTTGGCCATGGCCCGGCGCATGTCTTCGATCTCGCGGCTGATGCTGGCGTCATATTGCTTGTCTTTCCACGACAGCACAAAGCCGCCGATCAGCTCCTTGTCGATATCCTCAACCAGGTCGATATTGGCCTTGGTATAATTTTTCATCAGTTCGAGCACCAGCTTGCGGTTTTCGGCATCGGGTGGTATGGGCGAAGCGAAATGGACCGTCAGGATGTTCTTGTATTCTTTGTACTCCTCAACAACCTGCCTGGCAATCTCGGGGATGAACGACTCCCTGCGCTTGCGTATCATGATAAGGAGGTAGGCAAGGGTGATCGGGTTCAGCGCCTTTGAAAATATCTCCGAGATGATCTTTCTTTTCTTTGCGCTCTGGATGATCGGGCTTTTGAGCAACAGACGCAGCTCTTTGCTTTCATCGCAGGTCTTGGTGATCAGCAGGCTGTCCTGGTATATCTCTTCCACGGAACCTTTTTCCAGGGCAAGCTGGAAAAGCGCATTGGCATATCGTTCGGCGACCAGGGAAACGTTCATGTCTGTTAGTATTAGTTGAACTTCACTTCTTTCAGCAGTTCATGAACGTACTCTTCCTGCATGGCCGGATCGGAAAGCTCGCGTCTGAGTACGAATTTGGCCAGAGTCAGCGAATTCTCTGCGATCTGGTTTTTGAGCTCGGTCATGGCGGCCATCTTTTCATTCTGGATGTTCGCCTTGGCGGTCTCAATGATGCGCGAAGCCTCTTCATTGGCCTTCGTGCGGGCCTCATCAAGCAGCTTGTCCCGGATCTTGCGGGCCTCATTCATGATGGCGTCGCGTTCGTTCTTGGCCTCCTGCAGAAGCTGCTCATTGCTGAATTTCAGCTGCTTCATCTCCTCCTTGGCCTTGGTAGCCGCATTGAGGGCTTCAAAGATGGAGGTCTCCCGCTCTTTCAGCATCGAAAGGATGGGGATCCAGGCAAATTTTTTGAGGAGGAACACCAGCAGCAAAAATGCCAGTGTCATCCAGAAAAGAAGGCCTAAAGCCGGAGTTATAAGTCCCATATCAATGGTTTTTGTTAACGTTTAAAAAAATTCTGTACGGGTTAACCAACCGTTAAACCGTACAGAACCTGTCGTTCCTGCTTAGATGAAAAGGATCAGCAGACAAACAACAATGGCAAAAAAAGCTACCCCTTCAACGAGTGCCGCTGCAATGATCATGTTCGAGCGGATGTCGCCGATGGCTTCGGGCTGACGGGCAATGGATTCGAGCGCGCTCTTACCGATATTGCCAATGCCTATTCCGGCACCGATAACGGCAATCCCTGCACCGAGACCAGCTCCCATCTTTGCAATGGCCGAAAAATCACCGGCCAGCTGCAGTAAAATTGTTAAAAGATGCATACAATGTAGTGTTAGTGGTTAATATTAAATGGTGACAAAGTAACAAGGTAACAAAGTAACAAGGTGACAAAATTTTAATTTCATTTGTGCATTCCTGCATTCCTGCATTCGTGCATTATTGCATTACTTTCAATGGTGTTCGGGTTCTATGACCGCCAACCCAAAATACAGCGCCGACAGCAGGGTAAATACATAGGCCTGGATGAAGGCGACAAGCAGCTCCAGCAGGTTCATGAACAGCATGAATGCAACTGAAACCACAGAAACGCCCATTCCCAGTGAGGTGCTGATCGCCCCGAAAATGAAGATAAGGCTCACGAACCCCAGCACGATGATGTGGCCGGCGGTAATGTTGGCAAAGAGTCGGACCATCAATACGAATGGCTTTGTGATGATCCCTATGATCTCAACAATGGGCATCAGGGGGATCGGCAGTTTCAGCCACCAGGGCACCCCGGGGGTGTTGATGATGTCGACCCAGTAGTGTTTGTTCCCGTTGATGGTGGTAAGCACAAATGTAAAGAGCGCCATTACGAGGGTTACCGTGATATTCCCTGTAACATTGGCACCTCCCGGGAAAAACGGGATGAGGCCGAAAAGGTTATTGAAAAAGATGAAGAAAAATACGGTCAGCAGGTAGGGCATGAACTTCTCATACCTCTTTTCGCCGATGGAGCTCTTGGCAATGTCGTCGCGGATGAAGATAATAAGCGGCTCGAGCAGCGACTGGATCCCTTTGGGGGCCTGGTTCGGGTTGCGTTTGTAGCGGTTCGCCATCGAAATGAAAATGATGAGGATCAATGCCACGCTCATGAAGATGGCAAGCACCACCTTGGTGATGGAGAAGTCGTAGACTTTGGCTTTCTCATTCCCCTCGCGCACGATCGACTGGGCATGGGGCCCCTCAAGCTCTATTTTAAATCCCTGATACGAGTGGTTTTCATTATGGAATTTCGAGGAGAAAAAGGTGTATAGCTTCCCGTCGTACCAGAGGATAACCGGCAATGGAACCGTGATGTGCATCTCCCCGATCTCGGCAATATGCCATTCGTGGTTGTCCATCACATGTTCAATGATCATCTCACCGGCATTAAATTTCTTCTCTCCATGGTCCGGCTCAACTGCAGGGTGTTCAAAGGCGCTGTCGGATGCTGCCACCAGGCTGGATTCGTCCTGGCCTGCTGCTAATGCATGGCTACCGGAGAAAAGGATGACCCATGAAAAAACCAGTGCCACCGGCAGGCTGAAGTGAAAATACTGCTTGATTATCATCAGGTTCACGCAAGGTTGGAATTGGGGTGCAATGTTACAAATAATTAACGAAATTATAAAATTCAGCGGCTATTTTGCCCGCTTTGTAACCAAACCATGAGCTATTCGTCTAAAAACCACTTTGGGATCGCTTAAAATTCCTAATTTTGAATGCTGTTTGTAATAAACTGACCGTCTACCTTATTAAAACCCAATGAAAATGCCTCTCAATCGATTCAAAGCATCGGTTCTGGTGACCATGCTTTTTTTATTTTCCTTCTCATTCGCAGGAGCTCAAAGAATATGGACCCTTGAAGATTGCATCAATTATGCCATTGAAAACAACCTGGATATTAAAAAACAACTCCTTACGGTTGAAAGCACAAAGGCACAACTGCTTCAGAGCAAACTGAACCTGCTGCCCAACCTCAATGCAAACGGCACCAACGTGTGGAATTATGGTCAGACCATCGACCAGTACACCAATACTTTTGCCACCAATACAGTGAGGTCCAATAACTTCTACATCTCCAGCAATGTGACCCTTTTCGCGGGCATGCAGAAATTCAACAGTTTGAAGGAGAACCAGATCAACCTTCTGGCCAGCAAGTATGACCTGGATGTGCTGAAGAACAATATCTCACTCACCGTGGCAGGATTTTACCTCGACATCCTCTTCAACATGGAGTTGCTGGAGGTTGCAAAAAACCAGCTTAGCATCACCACTTCACAGGTTGAACGCATAAAAAAGATGGTGGATGCCGGCTCGTCGGCTAAGGGCGACCTGCTCAACATCCAGGCCCAACGTGCAGCTGAGGAGTTGCTTGTGATCGAAGCCGAGAACAGGTTGTATATATCGAACCTCTCTTTACAACAGCTCATCGACCTTCCCGTAACCAGGGATTTTATTGTTGAGAAACCGAAACTGAAGGAGGTGAAAGCCCCGAAGGAGCTGGTTACCCCTGAAATCATTTATGAGCATGCTGTAAAAACACGGCCGGAGATTGCGGCTGCCGAACTCAGGGTGCAGAGTGCAGCTAAAAAGCTCTCTATCGCCCGGGGATCCGTGTCGCCTGTGCTTTCACTGAGTGGTTCCTGGGGAACCGGTTATTCTGCCATTGCCGAAGAACTTGATCCCAATGCATCTCCGGTTGTGACAATGGAGAAAGCTGGTTTAACACAGGTTTCCCGCGATACCGTACTCCTTTATAATGCCAGCTATGCAACACGGCCTAAATCTTTTGACGCTCAACTCAAGGACAACAGCAACCAGTCTGTGGGTTTTTACCTTTCCATCCCGATCTTTAACGGCTGGCAGGGACGAACCGCAATTGCTCAGGCCAAGATCCTGAAATCGCAGTCGGAATATGACCTTGGGATCCGCGAACGCGATCTTAGAAAGCTTATCGAACAGGCCTATGCCGATGCAGTAGCCTCCCTGAAGAAATTCAACTCGTCGGGCGAAAAAGTGGATGCCCAGAGCGAAGCCTTCAACTATGCCCAGCAAAAATTCGATGTCGGGATGATGACCTCATTCGACTACAACATGAGTAAAAAAGATCTGACCAAGGCCGAATCAGACCTCCTTCAGGCAAAATACGACTTTATCTTTAAGACCACGATCCTCGACTTTTATATGGGTAATCCGATCCGGATCGTGAGTAAATAAGCATCTCTTTTTATACAAACCATTTTCAAGCATATATTCATGACTGCAAAGAAATCAAAGAAAAAACTGTGGATCATCATCGGGTCCGCTGCCGTAGTGATCATCATTGTTATTGCTGCCGTTGTAAAAGGCCAGCGTGACGAAGGTATAAAAATCGCTACCGAAAAGGTTATCAGACGAACCATCATTCAGACAGTTTCGGCCAACGGAAAGATCCAGCCGGAAAAGGATATCAAGATCAGTCCGTACATCTCAGGCGAAGTTGTTGAACTCTATGTGAAGGAGGGAAATCAGGTGAAAAAGGGCGACCTTTTGGCCAAGATCGACCCGGAGATCTACATCTCCCAGTTCGATCAGAGCGAAGCCGGGGTGAATACACAGAAAGCCAATCTTGCCAACTCGAAGGCCCGGCTCGTGCAGAACAAGGCCAATTACGAAAATGCCCGTCTTACTTTTGAGCGTCAGGAGAAGCTGTTCAAAGAGGGGGTGATTTCCAAAGCCGAACATGACCAGGCAAAGGCAGCCTATGAGGTGGCCAAGGCACAGGTCACCGCCGGTGAACAGGATATCCTTGCGAGCGACTACATGGTAAAAAGTTCGGAAGCCGGCCTGAAAAAATCGAAGGAGGACCTTAACCGTACCGCCATATTTGCTCCGAACGACGGAACCGTATCAAAACTCAGCGTTCTCAAAGGAGAGCGGGTTACAGGTGCGTCACAGTTCTCGAGTGGTACCGAAATCATGCGTATTGCCAACCTCAACGAGATGGAGTCGCAGGTAGAGGTGAATGAAAATGACATTGTGCGCGTAAGCATGGGCGACACCGCCCTCATCGAAGTGGATGCCTACCTTA
>CAYHCQ010000179.1:0-5762 GCA_964355115.1 uncultured Prolixibacteraceae bacterium
TGCAAACACGCGCGAGTTTGCATGTTCGTATGTTGTTCGTTCTCTGTTCGTTGTACATCATTTATGTTGATTTTGCTATTTTTGTTATCCATAATTGACCTTTTTTGGTCATTTTCAAAAATCATAATGGACTAAATATCAAATATATGCACTTTTCAAATTGTCCTATAATTAATATTATGTTAAATTGTAAATATAAAATAATCAGGGATATAGTTTCCGTAACCATACCCCTGACTCGTTTTATAAATGTAGGACTGCCCTATTTCTTCTGAGCAGCGCTGATCTTCTCGTTGATGCCTTTCACCTTATCCATCTTCCCTGTTCTGGAATAGATTTGCTTCAGCGAATAAAGTGCATTTAAATCGCCGGGTAGAAGTTCAGTGGCTTTTTCCAGATAAGGCAATGCCTTTTCCAGGTAACCATCTGCCTCCTTCTTCAACTTGTCGAACTGTGCAGAGGCATCCAAGGGCAATTTATTTGCTTCATCATTGATAGACGCAGCTTTGTTGACAAAGATCGCTCCCAGGTTATAATTGGCTTCAAAATATTCAGGATTCAGTACAATAGCCCTGGTATAAGATTTTACGGCATTTTCAAAGGCCGAGAACCGGAATTCAGCTGTTTTACTGCTGTCGGCTGAAAGATTGTCATAGATTGTGCCCAAAGCAAAAGCTACCGATGAATTAGAAGAGTCCTCCTTCATGGCTACCTGCAAGTTTCTCAAGGCTTTATCTGTCTGTCCGAATGTGAGGTATATGTTCGTCTCGGTCAGAAAAATTCTAAGATCACCCGGGTACAACTGCTGCCCCATTCTTACATATTTCAACGCATTTACAGAATCATTCTCTTGACGATAAATATCTGACAATGTGATAAATAAAGATGGTGACTTATAATCGCCCTTTAATAATTTAAGATAATACTGCTTGGCATAATCTTTTTCGTTCGCAAGTGAGGCACATGTGGCTGCATTCATTAATGAAAGGGTGTCGGTGACATTTGCCAGTTCGATTACTTCAGCGCCCTTTCCAAAATTTAGCATGGCATCCTTATACTGGCGCTGGTTGTATGCTTCAACCCCGGCATTATAATAGTTGTTGCGCTGCCAATTGAGTTTGGCAAAAATGTCTTCAAAATACTCCTTTTTGGAATCGTACTCAATCGCCTTTTTATAAGACTCAAGCGCAATCGTTAAAGGATTAGCCTCCAATGCCTTGAATTTATCATCCTTGGTATTTGAGATCTCAAGGTAGATGTTTCCTCTCAGAAACCAGGCCTTGGCGTCGGATGCAGTACTTGGATCAAGAATACAGGCGTTAATGGCCTCCATAGCCTTGTCCAATTTTCCATCCTTAAGGAAGTTTGAAGCTGATTGACGGACACTTTTCTGTCCGAATGCCATGGTAATGGAAGCCACCAGTACCATAATTAATGCAAATTTTCTCATTGCGTTGACTGTTAGTATTTTACTTAGTTTGCTGTTTTCAACCGGCAAAGTTATAAAATACCGGTTGAATTAATATTCTATTGTATCAAATTAATTTTCAGGTTCTGGCTCCGGGGATTCCTCAACATTCCCATCGCTTTCTGCATTTTCCAGCTCCTCATCCGCTATTTCGGAAACCTCTTGAATACTGCCTTCAGCACTATCTTCAAGACTGACTTCAGCACCGCCCTCAAAACTGCCGTCAACCAAGGTCTCTTCACCCTCCTCGGTTCCCTCTTCCACATCTACTTTTGCTACCGCAGCAATTGAATCACCGTCATCAATCTTTATAAGCCTTACACCCTGCGTGGCACGACCTACCACCCTTAATGAGGCAACTCCCATCCGAATAATAACGCCGGACCTGTTGATGATCATCAGATCATCGCTGTCGGTCACCTCCTTAATTGCAATCAGGATGCCTGTTTTATCGGTGATATTGATCGTTTTAACACCCTTTCCTCCACGGTTTGTCACACGGTAGTCATCGAGGTCTGACCTCTTTCCATAACCATTTTCAGAAACAACAAGGATGTCGAACTTTTTATCCAATGGCATGCAAATCATCCCGACAACTTCATCATTCGGACCTGCAAGGGAAATTCCACGCACACCTGCTGCATTCCGACCCATCGGACGAACTTTTTGCTCGTTGAAACGAATTGCACGGCCCGATTTCAATGCCATCACAACCTCGTCGGTGCCCTGTGTAAGTTTGGCTTCAAGCAAGCGGTCGCCTTCATTGATGGTAATTGCATTGATGCCGTTCTGGCGCGGTCTCGAATAGGCTTCCAGCGAGGTTTTCTTGATAGTTCCTCGCAATGTGCATAATATGATGAAGTTAGATTTGATATAATCATCATCTTTCAGGTTCTTTATGTTGATGAAAGCCCTCACCTTATCATCGGGTTCAATGTTAATCAGATTCTGAATCGCCCTGCCTTTGCCTGCCTTGCCTCCTTCAGGAATTTCAAAAACCCTGAGCCAGAAACATTTACCCTTTTCAGTAAAAAACAGAAGGTAGTTGTGATTTGTAGCTACAAAAAGGTGTTCCAGGAAATCCTGATCTCTTATGTCGGAACCTTTAACTCCTCTCCCTCCCCTATTCTGACGACGGTATTCGGAGAGGGGAGTCCGTTTAATATAACCAAGATGAGAGATCGTAATTACCACATTTTCATCAGCAATGGTGTCCTCAATCCTGAAATCACTGGCCGCATAAACGATTTGCGACCTGGATTCATCGCCGAATCTTTGTTTGATATCTCTGAGGTCCTCCTTGATAAGTTCCATCCGGAGCGATTCATCACCCAGAACACTTTCAAGGTATGCCATTAATTTCATCAGTTCGGCATACTCCTCCTTGATTTTTTCGCGCTCAAGGCCGGTAAGGCGCTGCAGACGCATTTCAAGGATGGCTTTGGCCTGTATCTCACTTAAACCGAAGGTCTCTATAAGTCCGACCCTGGCTTCATCCGGAGTTTGAGCAGCACGGATAAGGGCAATCACGGCATCAAGATTATCCAGTGCGATCAGGAGTCCTTCAAGAATATGGGCACGTTTTGCAGCCTCTGCAAGGTCAAACTTTGTACGCCTGATAATTACCTCATGACGATGATCTACATAATGGACAATGAGGTCTTTCAGGGTCAGCATCATCGGCCGACCCTTCACCAGGGCAATGTTGTTACAGTTAAATGCAGTCTGCAAAGCAGTCATCTGGTAAAGCTTATTCAGCACTACATTTGTAATAGCCTCACGCTTAAGTTCATAAACAATACGAACTCCCGACCGGTCCGACTCATCACGGATGTCGGATATACCCTCAAGTTTTTTGTCGTTGACCAGGTCGGCTGTCTTCTTGATCATATCCGCCTTGTTCACCTGGTAAGGTATTGAGGTCACAATGATCTTTTCACGGCCATGGTCATCCTGTTCGATGGTAGTCTCACCGCGCATGACAATTCGTCCGCGTCCTGTTTCATAAGCCTCCTTTACCCCCTCATATCCATAAATAATCCCGCCTGTTGGAAAATCGGGCGCTTTTATGTACTGCATTAATTCAGGAATCGTTATATCATGGTTGTCGATGTAGGCAATAATACCGTCCACAACCTCACTGAGGTTGTGTGGGGCCATGTTTGTAGCCATACCTACAGCAATACCTGAAGTTCCGTTTATCAGGAGGTTAGGAATCCTGGAAGGCATAACAGTCGGCTCTTCCAGAGAGTCATCAAAATTGAGCCGGAAATCAACCGTATCTTTCTCAATATCAGCCACCATCTCCTCGGCAATCTTACGCATTCTGGCTTCGGTGTACCTCATGGCAGCAGGACTGTCCCCATCCATTGATCCGAAGTTCCCCTGTCCGTCAACAAGCGGATACCTCAAGCTCCATTCCTGGGCCATTCTGACCATGGCATCGTATACCGACGTATCTCCATGTGGATGATATTTACCAAGCACCTCCCCTACGATCCTGGCAGATTTCTTATATGACCTGTTTGAAAGCACTCCCAGTTCATACATTCCGAATAATACCCGGCGATGCACTGGTTTTAGTCCGTCACGCACATCCGGTAACGCCCTCGCGACAATCACCGACATCGAATAATCGATGTAGGCTGTCTTCATCTGGTTCTCAATATTTACCGGTACAATTCTTTCTCCAGTTTCCATCCTTGGAATATAAGTTATTTAATTAATTATCAGATAGATAATACATTCAATTATATTTAACGAAAGTACTAAAAATCTATGGAAAAACCATGACTTTCAGCTCATTTATTTTTCACTCTTTTTAACATGGAAATGTTAATAAATAAAGGGTTTTTAGCTATAATTTCGGGATATCCATCGTATTTTTGAAGTCATTGCCAATATTTCCGTTTGGCAACCATGGTTCGATTTTTGTAACAGCCATGACCTTATCTTGATAAACAGCCAATTATGGAAGCCAAATTCTCACAACGTGTTAAAGACGTTCTGATATATAGCCGGGAGGAGGCGCAGCGCCTGGGAAATGATTACATTGGACTGGAGCATCTCCTGCTTGGTATCATTCGTGAAGGCGAGGGTCTTGCCATCCGCATCCTGCGAAATCTCGGGGTTGACCTGGCAGAGGTCCGCAAAAAGGTAGAAACGGCAGTTGCCAGCCACAAGGAGAAGCCTGCAGGCGGAGAAAATCTGCCCCTCATAAAACAGGCAGAACGGGCATTGAAAATTACTTACCTGGAGGCCAAACTGTTCAACAGTGAGCTGATCGGAACCGAACACCTGCTACTTGCCATTCTTAAGGATGAGAACAACCTGGTAACCAAAACATTCGACAATGCGGGTGTGAATTATGAGTCTGTTAAGGATGAACTTAAATCAATCCTTACCAGTGGTAAAGAGGAACAATCGTTCGACCCGCAGGATATTCTTCCCAAGGATGATGAAGAGGAGGATCCCGACGAAGGAGGCAAGGGTTTCAGCGGAAGTCAGAAAAAGGCGCAGGATTCAAAATCCAAAACACCTGTCCTCGACAATTTTGGCCGCGACATAACGAAGGCTGCCGAAGAGGGTCGACTCGATCCTATCGTAGGCCGTGAAAAGGAGTTGCAACGCATTGCCCAGATCCTGAGTCGCCGGAAAAAGAACAATCCAATCCTTATCGGTGAACCCGGGGTGGGCAAGTCTGCCATCGCTGAAGGGCTGGCACTTCGCATAGTTCAGCGCAAGGTTTCACGCGCCCTTTTCAACAAACGCCTTGTCTCCCTCGATCTGGCATCACTAGTTGCCGGCACCAAATACCGCGGTCAGTTTGAGGAGCGTATGAAAGCCGTGCTCAATGAACTGGAGAAAAATCCGAACATCATACTATTTATCGACGAAATACATACCATTGTAGGTGCAGGTAACGCCTCCGGCTCGCTCGATGCATCCAATATGTTCAAACCTGCCCTTGCAAGGGGCGAAATTCAGTGCATCGGAGCTACGACCCTGGATGAATACCGCCAGTATATAGAAAAGGATGGCGCCCTGGAACGCAGATTCCAGAAAGTGCTTGTCGATCCCACTACCCCTGAGGAATCTATTGAGATACTGAATAACATCAAAGAGAAATATGAGGACCACCACCTGGTGAAGTATACCGATGACGCCATTAAGGCATGTGTTGCCCTCACAAATCGATATATTACCGACAGCTACCTTCCCGACAAGGCCATCGATGCCCTTGATGAGGCTGGTGCCAGGGTTCACATCTCCAATATTAATGTGCCTGCCTAGA
>CAYHCQ010000180.1:0-3309 GCA_964355115.1 uncultured Prolixibacteraceae bacterium
AGATCCTTATGCAGCGCTACCTCGATTTTTTCGAGGTGAATCTATCCGGACTGCATCCCCTCTTCCATGTCAGCCAGGGAAAGGTTTGCACCGGGAACAGTGTGAACTTCACCGACGATTCCTTCCATGATATCACCTCCCTCCAATGGGAATTCCCCGGAGGAACGCCCGCCGAAAGTAACCTTCCCAATCCCGTGGTTAGTTACCTTGCCCCGGGTCAATACGATGTAAAACTTACGGTTTCCGATGGTACGAACAACCGGTCGCTGGTACGAAAGGATTATATTACAGTGAGCAATTGCACGGATATTGCACCGGGCACAAAAGCGTCACAGATCAGCATCTATCCCAACCCCGCCAGCGACAAAGTCACAATTTCGGGCCTCACCGGTGAAAATGAGGGCATCCTCATCCGGATCGTTGACCATACCGGACGGATTGTAAGGATTGTAAGGAACATGCACTTCACCGAAAGCGGTAAAGCCAGCCTCGATGTTGCCGCACTTGAACCCGGGCTTTACTTCGTCACCGTGATCAGACAGGGGTTGGGAATGACCTGCAAACTGGTGGTGGATCATGGTTTTACAGCCCGTTGACAGATTATTTTTCCGTCTTTTTTTTACTTGTAAAGAAATCGAAATGATATCCGATCGCTGATTTCCAATAGGTATAATCATGGCCGCCCGGGCTTATGATGTAGGTCGCCCCGATCTTGTTTTCGTCGCACAGTCGTTTGAACTGATTATTCAGTTCATAAAAGCGGTCGGAGCTCCCACAGGTGAAGATGATCTCCTTTCCTGAGCCGGTAATTTCTTTAATGTTGCCTGTAACGGAGTATTCAGTTAATTCTTTGCTTCCGGCATTTTTTCGCTTAATTCCCAGGTAATCGTTGATCCCGTATTCGCTCCAGCAAAAGCTTAAATCCAGAACCCCGCTCAGGCTGCCGGCACTCCTGAAGAGAGCGGGATTCTTTGCGAAAAGGAACAGCGCGCCATGCCCACCCATGCTTAAACCGGCGATAAATATATTTTCCGGGTTGGCACGATAATTTTCAGAAATGAACGGCATCAGGTCACGAAAGAAGAAATCGGCGTACTGACTTTGTTTGATGGCAGGGCTGTTGATATACCATGAATCGATGAGGGCATCGGGGCAAACAATGATAAAACCGTAATGATCAGCGAGACCTTGACAATCGGTGATGTCGTTCCACTGATGATACGATCCGTTCCATCCATGTAAAAGATAAACTAACGGATAATGCTTTTCGGGATTCGCAATATAATCCGACGGGGTAAACACCCAGATTGTATCGGACGCCGCCAGGTGGTTTGAGGTTAAAATATGCTGTTTCTGCGCCTGAAGGGCTACATTCACTGCTGGCAGTTCTTCGAAAATCCTTTTAATAGGTACTCTGAGAAATACCGGTCTGTATTTGCTTGCATCACGAAATACATCTTCCACGACAAAGCTGTTGATGCAGGTGGAGATCAGCAGTTCCCCGTTTTCAATGAACTGGGGGTGCGCCAGACTGTTGTATGGGAATAGGTTCGCAGTCGACGTCACATCCGGAGGCAGCTGTGCGTGGCACAGAACTTTCCGGTTTTTCCAGCCGGAATAAGGAGAATCCGAATAATAAGTTACAATTTCACCGGTCATAAATCCGCCTTCCTGCACCAGTATGACATAATGATCATCCAGTCTGAAGACGCTGAACTGCTCTGATCCGGGAATGACAAGCATGGCTTTGGAAAGTTTTGAGTCATTCACCCATTCACTGCCTGTGTAAAATTCCCATGGGGCCAGGATATTGCCTTTCGGTGCACGGGCCACAAAAAGATTTTTGGTTTTATTTTCTGCTCCATAGATGTAGGTGTACCGTTCATCACCATCGCAAACCGCATGTCCCCAGTGAATTTCCTGCTCTCCCGGGTAATTAAAATGATCGATCCGCTCAAGTTTAATATCCGGAAGTGAAAAAGTGGCAATATTTGCACTTACCCACGCGAAGCCCCAATCGCCGGCCTTGGCCTGATAAAAGGCTGACATGAAGACTTTTAGTTTTCCGTTCTCAATAAAACCATCGCCGGGCCAGTACCATAGAGAATCCTCAGAAAACTGTTTCCCTTTAGGTGCATCCGGGGGAATTACCAGCGAGGATTCCCATCCGTCGATGACATTGTACAACGAGCGCAGGGTATCGCTTTCCTGCACCGCCATGCTGTTCCTGATAAACCAGGGCTTTCTTTTCTCCCTCGACCGGTCGGGGTTAACGGTTCCGAGGAAAGAATCGCCGAATATCCACACAGTGCGTCCATCCGGTAACAGAACCGAATACTCGCCATCGGCGCCGGTAACACCACAGCAATTCCGGGCAAATAATTTCATGAAATCTTTGTCAAGGGTTGCTTTTGTAGGCTCCTCAGCAGTTGCGGAGGTTTTCTGTGCCATTGCGAGTCCTCCCGAAAAGAACAGGGACAGAACCAGGAAAATACCTGTCAATCTGGTTTTTATCAACCTTTTCATGATAACCTGTTGTTTATTGATTTGAGTTTAGCATTTGTACTGCGAAGGCATTCGCTCCGATCGCGATCGCTGAACTGGCGCTTAATTTCGACAGACCGACACCCGACCGCTGCAGCTCATCGTAAACCACCAATTTATCCGATGGTGAAATGCAAAGCGATTTTACCGAACCGTTTGCAAACTCCCCGAAAGTTGTTTCATCTTCCAGGTTGTAAACTTTCACCGATAACCGGGCGTATTTTTCTCCCGAGGGAAGCTCATACTGACGGTTAATCTCCGCAAACATGGCAGGAGCAAAAACCTCCCATGCAGCGGCGAGCCCCCCGCCGATGACAACGATCCCGTCGATGAGGGTGAGCATATTCGCGATTGAATTTCCAAGCGCTTCACCAAAGACACGGAATGAATGAAGGGCCGCTTCCCGGTTTCCCGGGGCAATTCCGGCGGCAATGTCAAAGATGTCTTTGGGCATCAGCACCGTGGGCATCTCCAGACCGGCCTCCTTGCAATAGACACGCTGAATTGCACGGGTGCTGACGCTCTCCTCGGCATTCCAGGAAGTGCTGAATTTGTTTGAGGTATTGTGAATGCCCGCATCGTTCGAATTATCACCGGCCAGCAGGATGTTGTTGAGGACAATTCCGCAACCGAACCCGGTGCCCAGGGTCAGGCCCACCAGGTTCCTGAATTGTTTTATGCCGCCTCTGTCGATAATCCTTTTGTTCAGGTCGGGCAGGTAGCCTGCCAGCGCCTCGCCATAGGCAAACAGGTTGCCATCGTTGT
>CAYHCQ010000180.1:3409-5719 GCA_964355115.1 uncultured Prolixibacteraceae bacterium
TCGGGCAGGTAGCCTGCCAGCGCCTCGCCATAGGCAAACAGGTTGCCATCGTTGTTGATAAATACCGGCAGTCTGAAGCGATCTTCCAGCATCGGGCCCAACGGAACCCCTCCGTTAAAAGCTTTGAAATTGGGAAGGTCGCCGATAATTCCTCCGGCATAATCGGCAGGGCCGGGAAATGCAAAGCTGATCGCATCAGCCTTCTGGTTCAACAGGGCACTTACGTTTTCAAAACCTTTGTAAATGGTATTTATACAAAGATCCTGGTCATGCGCATTTGAAGCCAGTGTGATGGGTCTCACTATTTCACATCCTCCCATATAGGCCGAAAATACAAAGTTTGTTCCCCCCGCATCGAGGGTGAGGATTACATGCTTGTCGTCGCTTAAAATCATAGTTAAAATTAGGTATTAGGTAATAGGCATTAGGCATTCCTTACAGATGCTTTGATCGTGATACATTCCGTTCCTTCCGATTCGCCGTGTGGCCTGATGGAATATTCGCCGACCGTTGCAGGTACGATAAATGTTTCGGCATAATGAACAACGAAGGGCTCGAACGACCCGATGTGGCTTTCTACAACGACCTCGCGGCCTTCGACCAGGGTGATCACATTAACTCCCCGGTTGGTATTATGACAGACTTTTTTCGTGAAGCGGTGACGGCGGGTCTCAATAAACTCACTCTCATGCAGTCCGGTGCTTTCTTCGCGCCAGCCGTCCCCTTCTTCCACATTTTCGATGCGGTTCACCAGGTTTTGTCCGACCCAGGATTCAGTTCTGTTCCATTGAATGTTCCGGATCCCATGATCGATGTTGATCGGCCGCGGTTTCCCATCCATTCCCAAACGTCCCCAATCCCACAGTTTGAAGGTGAAAATATATGGGGTGGCACTGATTTCAAGTACCATGCAGTCCTTGCCTGAACAATGAATGGTGCCTCCCGGGATTAAAAAATGATCATGTTTACGGGCAGGCCAGTTTTGAATATAAATGGTATCATCAAAACGGGTATCGGTTTCCTCCGAAGTTCTCAGATCCCTTATCATCATTCCCGGGTCGATCCCTTCCTTTAATCCCAGGTATACCCTGGCCCCTTCACCCGCTTCCATCAGATAATAACTTTCATCCTGGGTGTAATTGACACCGAATTGTTTCTTAATGTAATCCGTGAGCGGATGTACCTGCAGGCTTAAGTTTCCGCCTCCCATGGTGTCGAGGTAATCGAACCGGATGGGAAATTCATCGCCGAAACGATCCCGCACATATCCTCCAAGCAGCTCTTCCGGCCTGAAAAAAACCAGGTTGATGGCAGGCGTCTCAAACCGGTTTCCGACAAAATTGGTGGAGGCAGCGGTTTCGGATCCTTTTCCGCCGAATTCCAGGTACAGGCTGTTCTCTTCGGGCACACAGTTGAAGCACCAGGCATAATTGGCCAATTCGCCCGGAAGGTCGAAGGTCTCCTTCATCCACTGACCGCCCCATGGACCTGCGTCGAAATAGGGGACCACGCTGAAGGGCCTGCTCACCGCCTGTTTCATCCCTTCAGCGAACGCATCCGCGGAGATCATTGCAGGCTGGTTTTTCCGGTTCGTGTCGAGGATCCAGTCGCATCCCGGCAGGACTTTCCTTTTCAGCCGGTCGCAAACCCTCCAGTCGACAAAATAGCCTCTTTTGTATTTACCTTCAATATGTTCACCGAAGTTGGTGATCCCGAGGTTTGACACTTCATTGCGACGCATCCGCAACTGGATCTCCCACCGGGCCATGTCGGCATAGATCATCAGGTCGGGATCGGGGAAGATGACCGAGGCCCCGGCACCATAGATCAGGATGATGCCCTCTTTTACCTGATGAATTTCAGCCCGCATGGCCTCCATCTTACCAGGGTCGAGAAAATCCTCCATGTTCAGGCGGGTCAGGTAGCCGAATATTCTGTCATCGGTAACATCCGGCTGGGTCATTTCGCGGATCCGGGCTTCCGGCAGAAAGGCCCGAGACGAAAGAAACGTCAAACCAGGACTTAGGCCCCCGGAAAGGGCTCCGAAAACCTCAGCATCATCAATTCCCTGGTAGCACTCGACCACCACGATCTTCCTCATGCCGGGGATCATCGGTATTTCTTTCTGCAGCCGGCTTACAATTGCCTCCCAGCCAGCGAAGAACTCATCCTCCCTGCCTTTCACTGTTACCTTAGGATACTTATCGAAATTTGATATCAAATCTGTTTCTTTTTTACTGAATATTTCCGCTCCCCAACTTTCATCTAACTAGAACGTAACTATTTGAATAAAGGCTAGTTAGCCCGATC
>CAYHCQ010000181.1:0-5519 GCA_964355115.1 uncultured Prolixibacteraceae bacterium
CGCCGATCCTGGTTTCATGAGAAGGTTTAACGATCTTATCGTTCACCCTTACTTTTCCGGCACGACAGGCTTCAGTAGCCTGGGTACGGGTCTTGTAAACACGCACTGTCCAAAGCCATTTGTCGATGCGGATACCCTCCTCCATAGTTCTATTTCATCCTGAAGTAGATCTCTATCGGAACACCCGAAAAATCATATTCTTCACGAAGTTTGTTCTCAATAAAACGCTTGTAGGGCTCCTTTAAGTATTGAGGGTGATTGCAAAAAAACGCAAAGGAGGGGAATGCGGTAGGCAGCTGCATGGCATACTTGATGCGCACATATTTCCCCTTGGTGACCGGAGGGGGATTTTTCTCAATGATGGGCAGGATGAAATCGTTGAGTTTCGATGTACTGATCTTCTTCTGCTTGTTCCTGTAAACCTGGATAGCCGTTTCAACAGCCTTGAATATGCGCTGCTTATTGGTGACCGAGGTAAAGATGACGGGAACATCGCGGAATGGCGCTATCTGCTCGAGGATGGCATCTTCGACATGCTTGTGTGTGTTGGTCTCCTTTTCGACCAGGTCCCACTTGTTGACGAGGATAACTACGCCTTTATGGTTTTTCTCGATGAGTGAAAAAATATTCAGATCCTGTGATTCAAAACCCCGTTCTGCATCTACCATCAGGATACAAACATCGCTGCTTTCGATCGAACGGATGGCGCGCATAACAGAATAGAACTCGATATCTTCCACCACTTTGGCCTTCTTCCGGATACCCGCCGTATCGATCAGCATGAAATCCATACCGAAATACTGGTAGTGCGAATGGATAGCATCGCGCGTTGTTCCGGGTTCCGGGGTTACAATATTGCGGTCGTTACCCAGCAGAACATTTACAAAGGATGATTTTCCGGCATTGGGACGACCGACGATGGCGATTTTCGGTAGTTCCTCCTTGGGTTCGAAGGCATCATCAGGGTTTTCAGGCGCTGCAAAATCCTTCACCATATCGTCGAGCAGTTCACCTGTGCCGCTTCCATTCATCGCCGATATCCCGTATATTTCACCCAGTCCGAGAGAGTGGAACTCATGAATATCATCAATCTGTTTGTTACTGTCGAGTTTGTTGGCTACCAGAAAAACCCTCTTTTTCGACCGGCGGAGCATTTTTGCCACATCTTCATCCATCACAGTCAGGCCTTCACGCAGATCGACCATAAAGAGGATAACATCCGATTCATCGATGGCCAGGGAGACCTGTTTTTTTATCTCCGATTCGAACACATCACCCGAATTATCAACGTATCCACCGGTATCTACGACCGAAAATTCATGACCATTCCAGTCCGATTTTCCGTAGTGCCGGTCGCGGGTAACTCCGCTGGTGGGGTCGACGATCGCATCGCGACCACCGCAAAGACGGTTAAACAGGGTTGATTTCCCTACATTCGGACGGCCGACAATTGCAACTATATTGTTCATAATTAATGTGCTGATGTGCTAATGTGCTAATGTGCCAATGTGCTAATGTGCTAATGTGCTGATGTGCCAATGTGCCAATGTGCTGATGTGCCAATGTGCTAATGTGCTGATGTGCTGATGTGCTAATGTGCTGATAAAATTTCTAGTGATCGGGTGACCGAGTGAGCGAGTGACCGATTTACCTTGTTCACTTGTTCACTTGCTCACTCGTTCACTCGTTCACTCGCTGTATCCAAACCTTTTCAGTGCGCGATCATCCTCCCGCCAGTCTTTTGCAACCTTTACATGGAGTTCAAGAAAAACATGTATTCCGAGGAACGCCTCAATGTCCTTTCGGGCATCCGTGCCAAGTTTTTTTATTGCCTTTCCCTGGTGACCCAGCAGGATACCTTTCTGGGTTTCGCGTGCCACATAAATGGTAGCGGCAATTTTTGTCAGGTGGGTCTCCTCCTTGAAAGATTCAACATTGACTTCTGAGGAGTAAGGCACCTCCTGCTTGAAATTCAGCAAGATCTTTTCCCGGATGATCTCCGAAACGAAGAAGCGCTGCGAGCGATCGGTAAGTTCATCCTTCGGATAAAAAGGCGGCGCTTCCGGCAAATAATGGAGAATGGTCTTCAGCACCTGGTCGAGATTGATCTTGTGCAGCGCTGACACCGGCAGGATTGTTGCATCCGGCATATTTATTTTCCACTTCTCCACCTCAGCCTCCATCACTGCCATATCGCCAAGGTCGATCTTGTTGATCAGCACGATAACCCGTGTTCCGGGCAAGCGAAGTCCTTCGAGTATCTCCTCCTGGGCGAAGTCGTTGCCAGGTTCGGTCATCAGTAAAATGATATCTGCATCGTTGATGGATGCAAATACCGCTGCCATCATAGCTCTGTGCAGTTTATAATGCGGCTTGAGAATACCCGGGGTATCCGAATAAACAACCTGAAAATCCTCCCCGTTGAAGATCCCCATGATGCGATGGCGGGTTGTTTGCGCCTTGTGGGTGATGATCGAAAGCTTCTCTCCCACCAGGGCATTCATCAGGGTCGATTTCCCGACGTTGGGATAACCGATGATGGATACGAACCCAGACTTGTGTGACATAACGATGAATTATCCTGAAATTCCGGCAGCCGGTATATAAACCATTCTGGTAATAAAGCTGTTCCGCTGCAAAGGTAGGTAAAAAATCCGGGTAGAAGGAGATGTATTTGCCACAGGGTTAACCGGCGGAGGCCCCTGGAGTTGATTAGCCGGCCTTTTTTGTCCGGATCTTAACGATATGAACTGTCACGGCGGCAGAAAAAGTGACGACCAGAAGCTTAAGCCAGAGGTACGGGATGAAAAAGAATAGTGAAATCAGGGTGGAGAGCCACATAAAACCGAGGGAGACAATTTTTACTCTTAGCGGAATTCCTTTCCCCGACTGGTAATCCCTGAGATAGTGTCCGAAATACCGGTTGTTCATGATCATATTGTAAAACCTGTCAGAACTACGGTAAAAACAGGCTGCTGCTGCGATCAGGAACGGTGTTGTGGGCACAAGCGGGAGAACTGCCCCGAGCAGTGCAAGAAAGGTAAAAAGGAACCCGCCGGCAAGCAGCAGGAACCTGAGGAACCTGTTCCGGACTATTTTCGGGATTCTGACCTTTTCCTCTTCCAAGAAAAAAATTAAAGTGGGGTTTGGATTGAACGAATAGAAACTCTATCTTTGCAGTTCGAATTCAGGTACAAAAGTACATAAAAATATATTGCGGGGTGGAGCAGAGGTAGCTCGTTGGGCTCATAACCCAAAGGTCATAGGTTCGAATCCTGTCCCCGCTACTAAGAAAGTCAGCAAGTTAGCTGACTTTTTTTTGACCTTCGATTTACGGAGCAGGGAAATATTCCTTATACGCTTCTTCGATTTTCTCCACCTCTTTTTCGGTGATGGTGGCGAATTCTTTTTCTTTGGCTCTTTGGGACAGTTTACCATTGTTTTGCGCCAAAAATCTTATTAATAGTGCAATGGTTTTATCAGGCATTTGAAAATGATCGTCCAGCCATACCTTCATTGCATCGAATTTTTCCAAATAGGCTACTTCCTCAGGAATGATGGTGTTGATCGTGTAATCAACGCATTCAAACAAAAATTCAGTTTGTACCGTGGCATCAAAATAGCGATAGTAGTCAATAGTGTCGTTCAGTACTTCCACATTGTTTTTGGGTGTCATCTTCCATTCGATGAGATCAAGCAGGGGATGCGAATAAGTTTCCAGTACTTTCCGGTAATCTGAAATGCGTTCTAAAATGGCAGCAGAAACCGGAAAAATAATGCCTTGCGGAGTAAATTTCATCGTTGTCAATATGTGATGAATCAAATATCGATGCAGACGTCCGTTACCATCAACAAACGGATGAATATATACGAAACCAAAAGCTATCAAAGCTGCCGTTAGAACTGGGTTGAAAGATGTGGATTCCATTTGCCTGGCAGATTCCAGCAGTCCCCCCATCAGGTTTTCAATATCCTGCCATCTGGCAGAGATATGTTCGGGAATTGGCTCACCAGTAGAACGGTCGTGTTCACCAATAAAACCGCCTTCGGTACGATACCCCATTTGAACAAAACGGTTGTCATCAATTACTATTTGTTGTAACCTGAACAGCTCTTCTTTGCTAAGCGGTTTACTTCCTGCCTGACCGATGGCTTTACCCCATCGAACAGCCCTGTTTTGGGTGGGATTTTCGCCTTCAATCGTAAAGGATGCTTTCGAATCTTTCAGTAGCAGAAATGCCGACGTACGCAACAAGATATCCTTATGCACTCCATTAATGGCATTACTGGTTTTATCAGCAAGGTTTTCGGCAATATAACGCTCAAGCTTGGCGGTTTTCCTAATAATTGGACAAAAGTTAATGTTTCCTGTAAGGTTATTCTTAATTCTGTGTCGGCTTGAATTGATGCTTTTGGGACTTGCGTATTGATGCTTTTCGTCAATCAGCGGGATATAATTTCCTTCGCGCAAATCGGGAACCTGCAATGACTTTTGCATAAGCCATTCATAAAGAAACCAGATTCTCCGCCCATACTGGCTCTGCGGCTCCCTGATAATCCATTCTTCTATAATACCGGGCTGTAGCGTTTCAAAAAGCTTTTTAAATGCTAATATGTTAACCCCTTCATATTTCAATGCAAAGACAAGGTGGGAGTATAAGTTATCTTCAGGCTGGTGCCTTTTAGTAAAAACCAGCCATCCATCAGTTTTGTACTGCCTATGCTTTCTGCTGATTAATGCAAATTGTATCGGGGTCGGGACTGGAAGTCTATATGCAGTAATTATTGCTCCATACCCTACCAATGTGCCTTCCTCAGGAACGGTTCTACCCTGAAAAACACTTATCGTTTGTGAAATGTTGTTGTTTCTCATAATGGATTGTGAAAATTGCTTATGGCAAAAGTATGAAAAACTCTTATTTATTATGAAATATTATTAGGTTAGTTCAATAAATATGAAAATCACTTATTTTAAGAATCCAGAAGCTTGTTTTCTTCTTTTTGATGCGCTGTTGGTGTTCACGGATGATGCGCTCCTTCTCTTCGAGTTCCCTTTTGTGCTCTGCATTTTGGCACCAACATGGAAGTTCATCAAACATTAGAAGACTCAATAAAAATTCACGGAATCACCAAATCAATTGCGGAAACTATCAATGTGTGGCAGTTTCTTTTAGTGAAGATATTACTAACAGGTTACGTGGAATCAGTATGTTTTAACAGTCTGTATCTTGCTTCTATGATTTCGATATATGCTTCTTTCATTTCCATTGTCAAGAAGGAATTATTGATCCATTCACCGGCTATTGGTTTGTTTTTTATCATTCGGTAGAAAACACCCTGGATTTGTTTCTCAGTCAATCCCATTCCTTTGCCCAATCGCTCAAAGTGTTCCCTTTTAAGTTTTTTCTTTTTACCTTCAATGGTGAGCGCGAGTTCTTCGGTGTCTTCCGGGTTCAAGATGGCAACATTGAGCAGGTCATAAGCAGGAGCCAACAGCCAACCTGAATGACTTTCAATCA
>CAYHCQ010000182.1:0-5463 GCA_964355115.1 uncultured Prolixibacteraceae bacterium
CCGATGGTGAAATTGTGGTTGATGATCATCCCGGCACTGAGTCCGCCCATCCACACATCTCTGCCGTCGAACTGGGTGTAACCCGGATCTATACCGACAAACCAACCGATTTTCGTTTTTCCGCCTTTACCGAATAAGGTTTTCATCTCATCATTTGTTGCTTTTGAAGCTTCCTGTGCATTCACCATCACGACTGCCGAGATCAGGACGAGCAATAATCCAAAACGTTTCATTGTAGTAAATTTTAAGGTTAAAAATTATTTGAATTGTGAATAAAATAACATTATGCCGCAAAAGTATATCGATGGCTGCAACTGGCAAAGAATTTCTCGTTGAATGGCGGAAAGAAGTGGATGAATCCGGAAGAAAAGTGGATAAAGGGTCAGAAAACACCTTTGTCCAGCTGCTTTTCTGCCTCCTTGTAATGCTCTCGTGTGGGTACAGGCTTTGAATTGTTCTTGTGCATGCGCATCTGCAACACATCTACAAGCAGGGAGAAGGCCATTGAAAAATAGATATACCCCTTGGGTATGGCAATGCCAAATCCTTCACTTACAAGGGCAAATCCGATGAGCAACAGAAATGCAAGGGCAAGCATTTTAAAGGCCGGGTGGTTATTCACAAATTTACTGATGGGCTCAGCAGCAAACAGCATGACTCCTACCGAAACCACAACCGCAACATACATGACCCAGACTATTTTAACCATCCCGATGGCCGTGATGATCGAATCGATCGAAAAAACCATATCCATAATGAGTATCTGAACAATGACCTGTACGAATCCGCTTGCCTTGAATTTGCTGGTTGTATCGCCTGCCTCGCCCTCCATCTTGTGATAGATTTCGACCGTGCTTTTGTAAAGCAAAAACAAACCGCCCAGGATGAGAATCAGGTCTTTGCCCGAAATCCCCCGGCCGAGTACCGAAAACAGCTCCTGCTTCAGTTGCATGATCAGCGCTACCAGCGAAAGCAAGCCAAGCCGGAGGAACATGGCCAGGATAAGACCCAGCCTGCGCGCTTTTTTCTGCTGGTTCACCGGCAGCTTATGAGCCAGGATCGAGATGAAAATAATGTTATCGATACCCAGAACGATCTCCAGACCGATAAGTGTGAGAAGTGCTATGATGATTTCGTAAGTCATATTGGGAATAATTTATCCGAAAACAACCGGAATGTTAAAAACGATGATATATTTTGCTGACAATTTTCCAGCCGTCCTGGTATTTATAGAGGAACTGGTAATCGACAAAGGTAAGCCTGGGTCCGACATAAAACTCAAACTTGGCCACGGCTGCATTGCCCGTAACGTCAACGAGTAAAAATTTTACGGAGACCCTGTCATCTCCCTTCTTTGGCATTTTACCTGAGGTCAGGCTCGCTTTGATCTTCTCTTTCCATTCAGCGAGAGAATATTTTTTCAACCCCCCGTTCTCTTCCGGGATAAGCAGTTCAAACCCCGGGTGAAACCCCTTGTCGATTTTTGCAAAATCACCGTCATTCTGCAACCCGTCCACATAGGCCGATTGGATTACCGACTTGATCTGATTAACTTCGGCTTCGTCTTTGATCTGGTTTTGCGCGGTAACCGAAAAACCGAGAATTGTCAATACCAGAATTATAAGTGCCTTTTTCATCTTTATGGATTTATGAGAATGCAAATATAGTAACAAGGCTAACAGATCACATCAGCTTATTTGATATTCGCCTCCTGGCAGAATCGGGAGGTGCGCTGCGAGAAACACTGTGAGAACTTTTTAAAATTCGATTTTATAGCTGACAAACGGCAGAATCCCCATGCCGTGAACCGGTTCGATGGACTGGTTGAAATCATTGTAAACATAGCCCGTTGCAGGCTGCTGGTTCAGCAGGTTCTTGAGCTGTATGGCCCAGATACCTGAAAACTTTTTGTGGTTTGTTCGGTAGGTAACCGTCAGGTCGATGTAATAAAAATCGGGAAGCCTTACCTGGTAAGCTTGTGAATCATCCAGCACTTCACGGTGCTGTTGTTTCGACTGCTCAAGGTTGATAGGAACATAGTATTCCCCGCCGGTCATCGACGCCTTCAGGTTAACGCCGAAGATGTTCTTCTTCCGGATGGTCCACTCCTTGCCTCCCAGAATATTCACCACATAATTTGAGTTGAACCGGGTACTCCGCTCGATCCCGTCGCCCCCTTTGTATTTTGAATCAAACAGGGAGACGGTCACGAGGTAGTAATACTGGTGTGTGAGAAATTTCTCGAAGGTAATGTCGATCCCATAATTCCGCCCGGTTCCCGTGTTTTCAAGCGTGTCGTTATAGAATCCCCCGCTGCTGTTGATGAGCGAATAGTAGGTTCCTGGCATCACGGGAATAGAATACAGGTATTGGTAATACCCTTCCATCTTCAGGCGAAGCGCCGGACGGATCATGTAATCGTACCCCAGCACAAAATGGTGTGATCTGCTGAAGTCGAGTTTCCTGTTTGGCTGTACATTGAGCTCAGGGGTTACCTGGATTCCGGAGAGGTAAACGCCTACATCCTCGGTTTGCGAATGTTTTCCGTATCCGGCACTGATCGCGTGTTTCGGGGCAACCTGCCAGCGCATGGCCACCCTGGGTTCGATGGCATAATGGCGGTTAAGCAGAAAATACTGAAAATGAATGCCCGCATTGATAACGAAGTTGTTTGCAAGGTCAATTTTCGATTCTGTGAATGCCTGGATCAGGTCGGTATTTCCATGGCCGGCATAGATCTCGGTGAAAGCCCCTGTGAACGGATTCACCGAACCGATATCGCTGTTGTAAAAGAGCCGGGTGTAGGTAAATCCGCTGCGATTCGTGTGCTTCCCGCCGAATTTATGGTTGAGCACGATCCCGCCGGTAAACCGGTAGTTCTCCTGCTTCACGCTGTCCTGGGGAATAAGTGTATAGGAGGGCGACAAATAGCTGTTATCGTAATTAATGCTGTTGTAGGTCCCCGAGACGTATGAACGCAGATAGGTTTTACGCGACAGGGCAATCTGGTGCGACAGGGCAATGGCCCCCATGTTATTGTTCAGCATCGACTGGGTGCGGTCTTCCAGGGTTTTCCATTGAGTGGTATCCTGCTCAGGAATGAACTTCGACCGTGAGATCCCCCCGATCCCGATGAGCGAAAAGGTTCCTGCCCTGCGTGTCGGGAAATTTACCTTGAATGACAAATCCTGGTACGAGGGAATTTTATTCTTCATCGACGGATCCACATACTGCAGAAATGCCAGGATGGAATAGCGGTAATTGAAGAGGTACGAAGCCTGGCTCTTTTTGCTGAAAGGTCCTTCGGCAGAGAGGTCAAGTCCCTGTATTCCAACCTGGAGTGCAAATTCGTGGCGGGTGTTGTTCCCGTTGCGGAAACGCATGTCAAAAACACCTGAAAGTGCATTGCCGTAACTTGCCGGAAAGGCCGCGGTGTAAAAATCGGAGTTGCTCAGCACCTGGCTGCTGAACATTGTCAGTCCGCCGCCCGATGTACCCACATAGGCATAATGGTTCGGGTTGGGAATATCGATGCCATCCACACGCCAGAGAAGCCCTTTTGGAGAGTTTCCGCGGATCACGATTTCGTTCGAGTTCACATCGGCGCTTGAAGCCACCCCGGCGAAATTCGAAACCGCCCTCATCGGGTCATCAGCCGACCCGGCATACCGGCGGCTCTCCTCCACACTGAATGAGCGCGCACTCACCATGGCCATAGAATTGATGGGCTTGTCCTTGTCGATAGCAGCCTTGATCTCCACCTCTTTGCCCTGGATTACCTCCTCCTCAAGTTCGACTGACAAGACAACCTGTTTACCGCTGCCAACAAGGATTTCAGCACTTACCTGCGGCTGGTAGCCGACGTAGCTGACCTGAACCGACTGTCGGCCGACCGGTACCTTCTGAAGAATAAAATTACCATCTCCATCGGTAGTGGTCCCGATCAGCGGGTTTGAGTTTAACACGATCACATTGGCACCGGGGAGGCCCGCCTTTGAATCAGCATCAACCACCCTGCCGCGGACTGTTTGCGTAGGAGTCTGGGCGTAAATAGCTGGGGTCAGTAGTAGGCAACTTAGAAAAAATACCAGGATGTTTTTCATTTTGGTTTTATCTGATGGTATTGAAATGATCTGAAACCCCAAGCAGGGTTGTAAAAAAAAGTTCTCGCAGATTTTCGCAGATGTATAGCGCTGATTTTCGCAAACAAATATTTATTATGGATGAGAATGATCTGACCTATTTATAATTGCTCGACAGAAAACTTGGCTTGCTAATCAATTTCAACACACTTTCTCTTAATATGTGGTCAATGGTCAGAATTGTCAATTATTTTTAATCAGCGAAAATTTGCGCTATACATCTGCGAAAATCTGCGAGAAATAAGTTGCTTACATTTTATGCAGGTTTCCCGATCCCGAAATATGCGTGTTGATGGCAGGAGTTCCGTAATACCAGATATCTCCACTGCCCGAAATGGTCACATCAAGCAGACTGGTGGCATGGATATAGGTATCCCCCGAACCGCTGGTGGTGGTGTAAACTTCAGAAGACTGCAGGCTCTGCAGGTCGATGGTGCCGCTTCCGCTGATCCGCAGCTCCTCGCGTTTGGCCGTGCCGCCGGCTGCCTTGATATTGCCTGAACCGCTGATGCTGGCATCCAGATCCTCGCATAAAACCTGACTCAGGGTAATGCCCCCGCTGCCACTGATCTTCAGAGAGATTCCGGCCGCCTGCCAGATACCTTCGCCGTAAATGTCGCCCGATCCGCTCACATCCAAACCGGTAACATCCGGTGCGGTGATATACACAACGACCGGTTCATGAGGCCCCAGGATCACGTTGTTCTTTACACGGATGACCAACTGGTTTCCTTTAATTTCGGTCACAATTTCACGGAGCACATTTTCCTGCCCGCGCAGCTGAAGGGAATATTCATCTCCCTGGGTGTAATAAACGGTTGCCGACATGGAAAGTCCGATTGAACTGTATGTTCCGGTGGTACGTGTTTCATTGACAACCTCACCTTTCCCTTTGATCTTTTCGCACGAGGTGACGAGGGTCATGGTCATCAGGGCCGCCATGGCCATAAAAAGCATTCTTGTTTTCATAATTGATTTGGTTTTATCTGATGACAACCAACTCTGGTGTTACCCCTATTAAGGATTAAAAAAAAGGGTAGGAGGGTATGAGGGGAAGAGGGTAAGAGGGTAAAAAGTCAAAGTCCATTTCATTTACGTGTCACCCGTCACGTGTCACGCGTCACGATTTACAGCCGGATTCCGACGACCCCCCCGATCCACATCTGGATGGAGGCGTTTTCGGTGGATTCAAAATAGAAATCATAAGTGGAGAGCCCCCGTGGCGTGGCGCTGGCTTCGCCTTTGGAGAAGAGGAAAAAATTATATGCCGGTCCGCCGAAGATGGCAAAGTGCTTAGCGAACCTGTATTCGATCGCCGGGG
>CAYHCQ010000183.1:0-5386 GCA_964355115.1 uncultured Prolixibacteraceae bacterium
CCGAGAAGATGGATCTGAAATTTCCGGCCGGCACGATCTCCTGGTTTCCCCAGGAGAAGAGCATGTATTCCCATTATGAACGGGCCTACCTGCTCAAATCACTGGATACCCTTCCGGGTAAGGCATTCTGCTCCCTGCCCGTGCTTTTCAATACGAAGGATTCCCTGAAAGTCCTCTTTACCGAAGCCGACCTCTACGACTACCCGGGGATGTTCCTCAGCGGCACACGTTCTGAAATGGTGAAGGCCATCTTTCCGCACGTTATCCTGGAATCCAAACCATCGCAGAAGGGCCCCGACCGGAATGAGATCATCACCAGAGAGGCTGACTATATAGCCATGACAACGGGGCCAAGGGTATTTCCGTGGAGGGTTTTCATCATCAGTGACGATGACCGGGACCTTGTAGCAAGTAACCTGGTCTTTCAGCTCTCGCGCCCATGTGAGATCGAAAATCCCGGTTGGATCAAGCCAGGCAAGGTGGCCTGGGACTGGTATAACGCCAACAACCTGACCGGTGTGGATTTCAAAACGGGTATAAATACGGAAACCTACAAGTACTATATCGATTTTGCCTCCCGGTATGGCCTTGAATATGTGATCCTTGACGAGGGGTGGTCCAAATCAACAACCAATGTCCTTGAGACCAACCCCGACATCGACCTGCCGGGATTGATCGCTTACGGTAAATCGCAGAACGTCGGGATAATCTTATGGCTCTTATGGAAACCCCTCGACGGCAACGAGGCAATGATACTCAGCACTTACCAGGACTGGGGGGTCAAGGGGATAAAGGTCGATTTCATGCAGCGCACAGACCAGTATATGGTCAACTCATACACAACCATAGCCCGTGTGGCAGCTGCACATCAACTCCTGGTTGATTTTCACGGGGCTTACAAGCCCACCGGTTTAAGCCGTGCCTGGCCGAATGTGCTTACTTACGAAGGGGTGAGAGGCAATGAAAACAACAAGTGGAGCGATTATGCATCGCCGGAGCACAACGTAACCTTGCCCTTTATCAGGATGGTGGCCGGCCCCATGGATTATACCCCGGGCGCCATGAGGAATGCGCAAAAGAAAGACTTCACAATCAGTTTCAATACCCCGGTGAGCCAGGGAACCCGCTGCCACCAGGTGGCTATGTATGTGGTGTACGAAAGTCCGCTGCAGATGCTGTGCGACCTGCCGTCACTTTATTACAGGGATGATCCCACAACCTCGTTTATTGCCAGGATCCCGTCGGTGTGGGACGAAACCGTTGTGCTGAAAGGAAAGGTTGGCGATTATATCGCTCTTGCACGGAGAAAAGGTGACACCTGGTATTTAGGCGCCATGACTGACTGGTCGCCACGGGAGATGGAACTGGATTTTTCGTTTCTCCCGGGATCCGGATATAAGATGGAGGTAATGGAGGATGGCCAGAATGCTGATAAGAACGCAGAGGATTATCAAATAAGGAAAAGCGCTGTAACGCGCGAATCAAAACTGAAGATCCGCCTGGCCCCTGGCGGAGGTTGGGCTGCGATTATTACAAAAGATTCTTCCCGCTGGCAGATCCGCGAAAACGGGAGTATCCGATGGAGGATCAAACCCGGTGATGCGCATGGTGATCACATTGAAATGAGCGGGGAAAGGGTCTCGGCATGGATACAGTATAAGGTCGACAGCCTTTGCCTTTTGCAGCTTTCACGTACGGTTGTATTTCCGGGGTTCCGCATGAAACCCAACGACACCCACGGTTCCCTGATGACCGAATTCACCGATGGTGATCTTCCGCGTTTCTTTCTCAACATGACACCTTTGAAACCCTCGCTGATAAGCGGACTGATTAATAAAGGACTCTCTGAGACGGCGGTTGACATAACCCAGAATGGGATCATGCAAATTACCACCACGGTGGAAAGAAGATACAGAAATGAGATCACGGATAAACTCCTTCTGAAACGATCGCTGTTCCCCTCTGCACTTAAACCAGCATTCATTGAAAAATACCTGTTTGTCAATATGAGCGATCACGCCATTGATGTATCGATGGAGTATTGCCTGAAAGAGACCGGAATCGATACCCTTCACGCAACCGATGGTCCCCACAGGGTATACATCTATACGATCAACGAAGGGGTGAAAAGATTGCAGCCCGGCGACTCAGCCCTGTTTGGAGTGGTTTACCATGCAGTGCGCAATGGTGAAACGCTGTCGAAAGTCAACCCTGTCGAAGAGTTGAAAAACAGACTCAGCCGGATTAAAGCCATCAGGAACCCAATGAATCTGGTCACGCCCGACACAGTATTAAATACAGCTTTTGAATTTGCAAAGCTGAGGGTTGGGGAGAGCATCTATGCTACGCGAAACGGTTATATTAACAGTCCGGGCGGACTGAGGTACTATGCGGCCATATGGGCCAACGACCAGGCTGAATACACCGGACCCTGGTTCGGATATGCAGGTTACGAACCCGGTGCAAACGCAGCCATCAATGCATACAGGTGGTTTTCAGGCTATATGAACACGGATTATAATCCGATTCCCAGTTCCATTATTGCCGAAGGAACCGGTTTCTGGAATGGTGCCGGCGACAGGGGCGATCAGGCTATGATCGCCTACGGGGCTGCACGGTTTGCCCTGGCTTACGGGAACAGGGAAGTTGCGGAAAACCTCTGGCCACTCATCGAGTGGTGCCTCGAATACTGCAGGCGTAAAATCAACAGCGATGGCGCTGTTGCCTCTGAGAGCGACGAACTCGAGGGCCGGTTTCCATCGGGTACAGCCAACCTCTGTACAAGCAGTCTCTATTATGATGCCCTGCTCTCTGCATCCATGCTTTGCAAAGAAACAGGTAAACCGCGGAAATTATCCGAAGCATATACAAATCAGGCATCAGCACTTAAAAAGGCGATCAATACCTATTTTGGCGCCAGGATCGAAGGGTTCGAGACCTACCGCTACTACCGGGAAAATGACATTCTCAGGTCCTGGATATGCATACCACTGACCGTCGGCATCTTTGACAGAAAAGCAGGAACGACGGATGCCCTCTTCTCTCCCCGGTTGTGGACGGCCGACGGCCTCGCCACCCAGTCGGGCGACAAAACATTCTGGGACCGCTCCACCCTCTATGCATTGCGTGGTGTTTTCGCGGCGGGTGAAGCGGATAAGGCATTAGAGTATCTCACCCGTTATTCGGAACGAAGGCTTTTGGGTGACCATGTCCCCTATCCGGTTGAAGCCTGGCCGGAAGGCGGTCAGAAACATCTCTCGGCTGAGAGCGGACTCTACTGCAGGATCTTTACGGAAGGACTGTTTGGTTTGAGGCCAACCGGGTTCCGGTCCTTTACTCTTTCGCCAAAACTACCATCAGTCTGGGATCAGATGGCATTGAAGAATATCAATGCATTTGGGAACAGTTTTGATATTGAAGTTAAAAGAGAGGGAGCAGAAGAGATTGTCATCATCTCGCGGAAAGGAGAAAAAACTATAGTTAAAAGGTGGAACGGGAAGGCTCCTCTTTTAATAGAATTTTAACTGCGCCTGTTAAAACAAAATTGAAAACAATTACCTGGATGCCGGTGTACCGTAGTTCTGAATTTTTGTCTGCATTGCAGGCGTGAGTTGTTTGACAAGCTCTGCGTTATAGGCACCAGAAGGCACATAAGGTATCTGATAGTTGAACAACTGGTAAGCAGCGATAGCATAGGTACGCGATAATGCAGGCAAAGACCCGGGGTTGGCGATAGGATCGACATCGGTAGCAAAGATTGAAATCGTATTGTCGCTGTTTCGGGCGACATCGAAGGTGCGGAACTGCTGAGGATAATCCTTTAATGACGGGGTCTCAACGACCCAAAATCCAAGTTCGGGATGTTCGGGCTCAGGTGATGGTTGTACCGTCACCTGGCTGATATGCCGGTGTCCCGAGATCCACAAGATGAGATTGGGGTAACGATGAAGTGTAGCCAGCAGCGTATCTTCGGTAACCGGAGCATCAGGGTTCCACAAACCGGGACCAATTCCGACCGGTACGTGGGCTGCAATAATCATGAGCAATCCTTCTTGCTGCCCCTTGTCAAGTTCAGCAACCAGCCAATGAAAACGTTCCAGGTCTAGAGAACTGTGCGCATAACCGCCCGTATCGGGATCATCCTCCCTCTGGGTGTCATCGAGCACAATCATCCTGATGGGAATGTCCATCTTTGGTTCAAAGGTATAGCACGCGAAACCGGAGTTTACATTGGTTTGATCGAACCCATGTCCGACAGGATTTGAAGTTGTAGTGAAAAATTCACTGATCCATTCCTGTCTTCTCAATGAGCGACGGTTTGGATCGGCTGCAAGAACTTGCGGAGGGTTCGGGAAGCTGTCTGTAGCACCTGCTCCTATAATGTTACCGTAACGGGTTCGTCCATCAACCGATCCCATGTAAAAGCCACGGCCCTCCAGGCCCGTCAGCGGATCGTCTAAATTTATGATATTCAACCCGGTATAATTTGACCGAAAGTCATCGGTGACAGGATATGAACCCTTCCAGAAATGATCGTGGTTGCCGAGTGTCTGATACCAGGGAATTGACTTATTAAGCCCTTCCGCCTGAAATGGATCCTGGTAATCATTACCCGGTCCTGGGATCGGATCATCCTTAACCCCGGAATCGGGGTCGATTAACCCGCCGTCAAGAACGTCGATGAACCATCGTAACTCATTGTACTGCGTGTTGTCGCAATCATCACCCAGGGAGATGCCAAAATCAAACTGGCTTTGCCTGTTCAGGACGTTAACCGTTTGCACTGCAGCATTGAGCATCTGCGTTGTCAAAAGCATTGACGGATTATATCCTGAAGGAGAGCCACCACCCTTATATGAGTAGTAAATGGCTGATGTAGGGGTTTCTTCGTCAACAAGATGGATGTCGGACATGGTAAAGAACCTCAAAAGTTTTGCAGCTTTTGTTACCGAAGCGCCGGAATATGTTTTTGGCATCAGGTCCAACCTTTTCTGGTAAGCCATTCCTGCGCCGTATTGCCATCCACCATAACCATATATGGGGTATTCAGCTATCTGGTATGGGTAAATTTGAGCGGGAAACGGAGAAATGGTATTCGGGATTATCGTTCTGTCAATTGTCGTGTAACCAGTTGCAACGGGAACATAGTTGTTGTCATCCTTCTTGCAGCCATTAGACAATGACAGTATAAATCCCACAGCCATCAATGGGAAAATCCAGGTTGTGATTTTAGGACTCATACGCGTTTTTCGTTAAGGGTTCGTCAAATATAAAAACTTTTGGGTTCAGGAACAATAGTTGCCAAAAACTTGTCAATCCGAAAAAGAAAACCCCGAAACCGTTAGGAATCAGGGTTTTCTATTTATCTGGTGTGGCATCGACTGGA
>CAYHCQ010000184.1:0-3662 GCA_964355115.1 uncultured Prolixibacteraceae bacterium
CTTGTTAATTGGTTTTGAGATGAAATCATTACATCCTGCATCTTTTGCCATTTCTTTTTCATTAGAATTGGCAAAGGCTGTTTGCGCAATAATAATGACTTCTTTATTGAATTGACGAATTTGACTGGTGGCTTCAAATCCGTCCATTACAGGCATTTTAATATCCATCAATATCAAATCAACGTCAGGGTTTTTCTGGCATTCTACAACGGCTTTAAATCCATTCTGCGCATATAAAATTTCTTTGGCGAAAATTTTAAGGTAAATTCCAAGGAATTCTCTTGAGGCGTCATCGTCATCGGTAATTAATATCTTCAGGTTAGCAATTTTATTATCTTCTGTAGCAGAAGAGGCAATATTTTCAACAACATTTATAACACTTTCAGAATAGTTTGGGATCGTAAAGGAAAATCTTGAACCTTTTCCAACTTCACTCTCAACCCAGATTCTGCCTCCATGTTTCTCAATAAAATCCTTACAGATGATCAGCCCCAGACCGGAGCTGGGTTCGCCTTCTGTGCCGGGTCTGTTGGCGTTTGTACCGGACTGGAAAAGTATCGGAATCAGATCCGGGCTTATCCCGATTCCGTTATCTCTGATGCTGAATTCATGACGGTTGCCATCCAGAACCTTCCACGAGATTTTAATGTTGCCTCCCTTGTTTGTATATTTCACTGCATTTGCAGCGAGGTTGCGAACAACGGTCCCAATCATGTGCGAATCGGCCACTACTGTCAACCGGTCGGGGATTTCGAAGCGAAACTCAATATGTTTTCTGGCCGCCGACTCCAGAACCGAACCTAGACTTTCCATGATAATATCCTTCACGACAACGGGTTCCGGGGTAAACGCGATGGTTCCCCTCTGAACCCTCGACCACTCCAGCAGGTTGTCGAGCAGGCCATAGAGGTTGGTGGCTGATTTCCGCATCCTCAGGGCGATCTGTTGAATCTGCTCGAGGGTCATTGATGGCAGATCTTCGACCATCATCTGGGTGAATCCTAGAAATGCATTGAACGGGCTGCGGAGATCGTGTGCAAGTATGGAGAAAAATTTATCTTTCTCAGCATTGCTTTCACGAAGTTTCTCTTCCATTTGCTTTCGCCTGGTGATATCGCGCGTAATGCTTATGATATGAGGAACACCCTGCAGGTTTATGATCTTGGCCGACATCAGTCCGGTAATTTCCCTCCCATCCTTGAGCACGAATCTTGCCTCATAGTTATCACAATAACCTTTTTCCTTCAATAATTTCACTACCTGGAGCCGGTCATTTATGTTTTTCCAGATATTTATCCCAAAGGAGGATTTCCCTGCCATGTCCTCCGGTAAATATCCCGTAATGGCCGAATAACCCTCATTAAAATCGATGATCAGTCCATCTTCCAGCCGCGAGATAACCGCTGCATCAGGGCTTGTATTGAAAATCTGCTGCAGTTGCTCCTTCGACTCGCCAATCTCGGCATTAAGCCGGTTGTTCACCATGATGACAAAGCCGAATGTCCATACCAGGCTCACGATCAGTGCATCGAAGAAAGGGACGAGGTTAAACAGCGTGGGGGCAAAGAAATCTTCGACATCGGTCCCCATGACGATCATCACTGTCCTGTAAACAAATATCAGTCCGTGCACAAGGAAGATGACTCCGTTGAAATTTGCTGTCACGGCTACGAAGCTGATTTTATCTGCAAACAGGCTGTATGCGGTGAGCAGGGATATGATTGCCAGGGTGGCGCTGATGATGGCCGACCGCACCTGGATATCGTCATAAATGAAGAGGAAATAGAGAAGCCCGGTAAGAAACAGGGCGATGATCCCAATAATGAGCCTCACGTTCACCACTTTGTTGAAAAAGCGCCTCACCCCTATATAGATGAAGGCCGTACCGGCAACAATCATGAGGTTTTGCCCGATGATTGCAACAGGCAGCATGCCAGGCTGGTTCCGAAGAAGCATAAAACTGAAACCCGCTGCCTCTGCCGCACTCCAGAGCAACCACCAGCCAAGCCCGGGATAGGCCTTATTCACCCTGTACTGATGATAAAATACCAAAACCTGTATCAGGTGGGTTATCCCCAGGATGAACACCAGTGTTTTCAAGTCGAGATCAAATGCCACCTCTGCCTTTTATTTGTGAAATATTTATATTATCACTGCTCATGGAAACAGAAGGTTTATTGTCGCCCTGAACTATGTAAACCATTCGCCCGCCTGACCACTTACCTGCGCGGGAATACTGATGAAAATCAAAAGGCTTAAGCAGGCGACCATTAGATGTCGAGCCCCTTGACATGATACGGTAATATAATTGGTAAACACGATTGTAAAAATATGAAAAATATTTATCCAGATCAACTTGTTGGCTCACAATGCCCGTCCTCCCGTCCGCCTGTCCGCCTGTCCTGCGATAAGACTTTGAAAATTCGACCTGAAATATATAGAAAGTTATGGTATCAATAAAAGAATTTTATATTTGCATCTTGCTGACAATTTGATATAAATATGATCACACTATCATGATGGCTTAATAGATTTTTATGGCATGTAAGTTATTCTGGGAAGAAAAGGGTGTTCTGTTTTTACATGAAGGTATTGTTACCGAGCATGAGGTTCAGGAGATGAACAATAGAATTTACGGTGATAAGCGATTTGAATCAATAAGTTATCAGATTTCGGATTACACGGCAGCGACAGACATCAGGCTATCTTCGCGCGACGCCAAGGTTATTGGTACGCTCGACAGGATGTCCGCCCGCTGGAATTTTAAAAAAATGAGGATTGCAGTTGTAACTGCTGATGTGACGTTTATTCATGTTGTGGAGGATTATTTTCAAGAGTTTGAAGGAACAGCCTGGGAGGGGAAAATTTTCCCAACACTGGAATTGGCTTACGGTTGGGTTAGAAGTTAAAATTGAATCCTCAATTGATATGTTTCTGCTTATCTTTGTCAATATCCTGTCCCCATGGTAAATCCCGGCAACCTCCTTGTATTTTCCTGCCATCAGGTCCGTTTGGCCATCGACATAACCCCGGTAGAGCAGATAATCAGGGCAGTTAAGGTGAGCCCGGTACCAAATGCCCCTGCCATTGTTCTTGGAGTTATCGATCTTCATGGCGCAGTGATTCCGGTGATCAGCCTCCGGGCAAGGCTTAACCTCCCTCCGAAGCCGGTGCGGGTTAACGATCGTTTTATCATAGTGAACATCACCGGAAGGCGGTTTGCCATTGTTGCCGATGACGTTTCGGAAACGGAACCCTATGCGGAAGGAGACTTTGTACATGCCGACGAAATTGTTGCCGGTACGGAGATAACCGGAATCATGAAACGCGACGACGGAGTTGTCCTGATATACGATGTCGGGAAGTTTTTTCCCCTCTCCGATGCAACAGCGATGGCAGAAATCCTCAGCTCAACTGCCGGGAAATGACGGGCCCAAAAGCTGATCATACAACACAACTGGCGGGTGAGGTCATTGCCAGGAGATACGGGATCTGCTATTCTCAGGACAATCTTCATACCCTTGATAAAGCATTGCTGAATACAGCCAGGGAACTGGGATTTCAGCAGGATCCCAACAAACTTACCGACCTGTTAGTGAAGGATGAGCTGTCGGCAAGTCAGCGTGAAACACTGATTGCCAACCTTACCATCGGGGAGACCT
>CAYHCQ010000184.1:3762-5328 GCA_964355115.1 uncultured Prolixibacteraceae bacterium
CTGTCGGCAAGTCAGCGTGAAACACTGATTGCCAACCTTACCATCGGGGAGACCTTCTTTTTCAGGGATATGAGCACCCTGACGGCTGTTCGGGATCATATTCTGAAGCCTTTGATTGCTGAAAGGGCGAACCAGGGCAAATCGCTCAGGATCTGGAGCGCCGGTTGCTGCAGTGGTGAGGAGCCTTACACCATAGCAATGATGCTTACGGAGATGATTCCCGATATACACAGTTGGGACATAAGGATACTGGCCACCGACCTGAATCCTCGTTTTCTAGAAAAAGCTGCAAAAGCAATCTATACCTCATGGTCGTTCCGGGAAACAGACAAAGATATGACCGACCGCTATTTTATCCGCCGGGGGAAGACCTTTGAGCTTATTCCCGCTATACGGAACCTGGTTACTTTCAAGCAATTTAATCTTGTTTCTGAGCCGGATACCGTCATGGGTCAATGTATTGTTAACCAGGACATTATCTTCTGCCGGAATGTGCTCATGTATTTCTCTGCCGGGCAGGCGGCCCGGGTAGCAGAAGGGTTTTACGGTTCGCTCATCGAAACAGGCTACCTGGTGACCAGTCCGGTTGAGGTATCCCTTCCTCTTTTCAGTATGTTTAGCCCTTTACTGATTGATGGACTAACGATATACCAGAAAGACAATCGGCCACAAATAGCTCATGTGGCGTCGCCTGTCCAGCTTGCCTGTATCACACCCAAAACGTTGACTTCACAAAAGAGACGAGCAACCAGGCCATCGGAACAGCTCTCCACAAAGACAGTGCCGACCGGAAAGGCCGATACTGTTTCCCGGTTGTCGGACCAGGTTAAAGCATTTGCAAACACAGGGAAACTGATGCAAGCCCGGGAGTATAGTGAAAAGCTTCTGAAACTTGATAGTGGAAATGCAGGGTTTTACTATTTTCATGCGACCATTGTCTCAGAGATGGATCTTTTTGAAGAGGCAGAACAGGTGCTGCAAAAGGCGTTGTACATCGATCCGTCACATCTGGTTTCTCATCTTCAGATGGCCCGCATTGCTTCTAAAACAGGGAAGATCATCAAATCAAAAAAATATTACGGGAATGTAAAAGAGCTGCTGGCTTCATACTCCGATGACCAGATTGTACCTGATTCTGACGGAATGACTGCCGGGAGAATAAAAGAATTCGTATATTCGATGATATTATAAGGGTCCTTATCGCCCAAAGGATAAACTTATGAACATGGATGAATGGAGCATTGGTGAAGAGCAGCAGGAGGAGATCCTGGCAGCGAGGGCCCGTGCACTGGCGCGTCCTGCAACCGGATCAGCCGCAAAGCAGGAAGCAACAATCAGGGTTGTAAGTTTCCGTCTTGGTTCGGAGATTTATGCAGTCGAATTTACCTGCCTCTCGGAGACAGCGCAGTTGACGGCGCTTGCAAAAATTCCCCGGGTCCCGTCCTGGGTTGTTGGAATATCAAATCTGAGAGGTGAGCTTTTTCCGGTGGTTGACCTGAAGTTGATGTTCAACATGCCTGACAAGGGATTGACGGCGGAGACAAAAATCATCATTCTGCGCTCTGC
>CAYHCQ010000185.1:0-5291 GCA_964355115.1 uncultured Prolixibacteraceae bacterium
ATGCCGTAAGAGGCCGATTTCATTAAATCCCTGTGGAAGGACTCGGAGAGGGCAGGAGAGATCATTCCCAACTGCTTGATAACGTCGTGGGTAAGCCCGTCGCCGCAGGTCTTGTTCCTTGGAAACCTTGCCTTGTCGAACACAGCAATCCTGAGTCCGGACCCGGCCAGGCACATAGCCGCGGAACTCCCCGCCGGCCCCGCTCCGACAATCAGAATGTCAAATTTTCTGTTCATTGCAACAAATATTTTCGATATTTTTACCCCCGGTAAGAGTTTTATCGCAGCAAAGATAAGTTTATATCCAAACCTACATTTTTTCCCTATGCGCAAATTCAATTTTGTCTTTCTGGTTTTTGCAGCTCTTTTTTTGAGTTTAAACCAGCTCTCTGCCCAGCAGGATGTTGCAGTTGCAGGGATTCAGGCCGCTGCACCGGGTTCAAAATGGGTGCTTGTTATTCATGGCGGCGCCGGCGGGGGGCCAAAAGGCAGCCTGACAGCGGAGCAGGAGGAGGCTTACCTGAAAAAGCTGACCGAAGCGCTCGACAAGGGATCGGCTATTTTAGAATCGGGCGGAAGCAGCCTCGATGCGGTGACTGCCGCGGTAACATTCATGGAGGACTGCCCGCTCTTCAATGCCGGGAAAGGAGCGGTCCTTGATGCAGAAGGAGTGGCAGAACTGGATGCATCGGTGATGGATGGCAGAACCCTCCGTGCCGGCGCGGTGGGCGGTGTAAGAACGGTCAGGAACCCCATTCTTGCCGCAAGGGCGGTGATGGAGAAGTCAACCCACGTAATGCTTGCCGGCACAGGCGCCGACCAGTTTGCCAAAGAGCAGGGACTGGAAATTGTGAACCCCTCGTACTTTATAGTACCCGAACGGCTGGAAAAATGGAAGAAGCTGAAGGCAGCTGCCGGTGCAGACCACGGAACAGTAGGAGCCGTTGCCCTCGATCGGTCGGGGAACCTGGCCGCGGCAACCTCAACCGGAGGGATGATGAATAAAATGGTCGGACGGCTGGGCGATACGCCCGTGATCGGGGCGGGCACCTATGCCAATAACGCCACCTGTGCTGTGTCCTGCACCGGACATGGGGAGTTCTTTATCCGGTATGTAGTAGCCTACGACCTTTCGGCGCTGATGGAATACAAAGGGATGCCGCTGAATGACGCTGCCGGTTTCATCGTCAATGAAAAACTCCGCAGCCAGAAGGCAGAAGGGGGGCTGATCGCCATCGACAGGGAGGGAAATATTGCCATGCCTTTCAACTCCAATGCAATGTTCCGCGGATGGAAAAACTCAGAAGGCAGCAGCGAGGTTGCGATTTACTGATGCACGAACAATGGTCCTGATTTTCGTGTAGGATTACTGTTTTTCGTATTGTTGCACCTCATCGTGAACATACTCCAGTTGGACACCGGCAAGGCGGAACATCTCCTCCGATTCCTGTCCGTCGTGGTATTTCCTTTCACAGACAACACGTTCGATGCCGCAGTTGATGATCAGCATGGCACAGGTGCGGCAAGGGGTCATCCGGCAGTAAAGGGTTGCCTTATCGAGCGAGATACCGAGACGGGCTGCCTGGCAGATGGCATTCTGCTCGGCATGAACTGTGCGCATGCAGTGCTGTGTAATCCGCTCGTCGGCATGCGTTACCTGTTTCATCAGGTGTCCGACCTCATCGCAATGAGGCAATCCGCGGGGCGATCCGACGTAACCTGAAACAAGGATCTGCCTGTCGCGCGCAATCACACAACCGCTCCTTCCACGATCGCAAGTGGCACGCTTCGAAACCGTATGTGCAATCTCTATAAAGTATTCATCCCAGGTTGGGCGGATGTATTTTTGGGTATCCATAAAGTCGTTATTAACATCGGATTGTAAAGGTACAAATCATTTTAATGTGATGACTTTCAATATTAAAGTGCTGTAAGACATTTATTTGTGAACAACAGGCAACCTTTTAGGGGATATTCGTATCTTTATAGTCTGATATTTAAGCTTTAAAAAACAACATATATATGAAAAAAATTGCCTGTTTCACAACCCTGATTCTTTTCCTTTTTACAGCAGGTCAGGCTCAGTTCCTTCCCAAGCCTGCAGCCGGCGATACGGCCAACTATCCTTACTGGGCTGAGATGATGCAGAATCCCGATGCAAAATTCACCGACACCCAGCGTGCCTTCGAGAAATACTGGGCAGGCCGCGACATCAGCCGGCACAGTGGCTGGAAAGTTTTCAAGCGCTGGGAGTACATCAACCACGACCGGGTGCAGCCTGACGGCAAGCTTCCCTCCCCCGGTCAGGTGATGAAGGAGTACAATGACTATTTTGCCTCACATGATGCAGTTTTGTCTGCCAATGGAAACTGGAGCCAGGTGGGGCCTGTTGCCTCTCCTGGGAATGCAACCGGACAGCCCAACGGACTGGGTCGCGTCAATACCGTCTATTTACACGCCACCAACCCGAATATCATGTATGTTGGTGCACCAGCTGGCGGTTTGTGGCGTACCACCGACGGGGCAACAACATGGACGGTACTTACTACCAGTACACCCACCCTTGGAGTCTCTTCTGTTTTGCTTCATCCCACCAATCCGAACCTTATCCTCATCGGTACCGGCGACCGCGATGCCGGTGATGCCCCGGGAATGGGAGTCTATAAAAGCATTGATGGCGGAACCACCTGGGTTGCCTCCAACACAGGTATGGGTACCCTCACGGTTGGCATGATGCTCATGCATCCTTCCGATCCCAATATCATTCTTGCAGCAACAAGTGGCGGGATCTTCAAATCCACGGATGGTGGATCCAACTGGACACGAAAATCATCCAATACCAGCTCCTACAAAGACATCCGGTTTAAACCCGGCGATCCAACAATCGTGTATGCAACGGCAGGCGGACTTTTTTACCGCTCCACCAATACCGGCGATAACTGGACGCAGATCACCAGCGGGATCATCAGCGGCAGCAGGATGGTTATCGGGGTGAGCGTAAATGCCCCGGCAACCGTCTACCTTTGCCAGACCAATGGTCCGTTTGCCGGACTGCTGCGCTCTACCGACAGCGGACTTACTTTTACAACCCAGTCGACCACTCCGAACCTCATGGGCTATGAGTGCGACGGAAGCGGAACGAGTTCCCAGGCCTGGTATGACCTCTGTATTGCCGTCGACCCAACCAATGCGAATATAATCTACGTGGGCGGCGTCAATATCTGGAAATCGACGAATGCCGGGGTTTCCTGGACTATAGCATCACACTGGGTTGGAAGTTCCTGGGGTTATATGTGTGCGCCATCGGTTCATGCCGATATTCATAGTCTCGACTGGTCGCCGGTAAACGGAAACCTTTTCTCAGGCGGCGACGGCGGCGTTTACAAAACTGCCAATGGGGGTACCACCTGGACCGACATCTCCTCGGGACTGGCCATTGCCCAGCTCTACAAACTCGGACAGAGTGCCATCAAGCAAACACTTGCGATGAACGGATATCAGGATAACGGCACCTCAAAGAATACAGGATCTGTCTTCACAACCGTGATCGGCGGCGACGGCATGGAGTGCCTGATCGACTACTCCGACACGAACTACCGCTACGGATCGATCTATTACGGCACCATTTTCCGGTCCAACGGAAGCGGCTATGGCGAAATTGCCGGAAGCGGAACCAACGGAATCAATGAAAGCGGCGGCTGGGTAACACCCTATACACTGCATGAAACAGTCCCCTCAACGATGTTCCTCGGGATGGTTAACGTCTGGAGAAGCACCAACGTGAAAACAGGTTCAACGGGTTCTGTGGCATG
This sequence comes from uncultured Prolixibacteraceae bacterium, assembly GCA_964355115.1. Taxonomy (GTDB): domain Bacteria; phylum Bacteroidota; class Bacteroidia; order Bacteroidales; family FEN-979; genus JANXZO01. The sequence continues at coordinate 3,812 of CAYHCQ010000185.1, forward strand.
GACCAAAATAACAACGGGAGAGTCGGGAAATTGCTCGGTACTTGAACATTCCCCTGCCAATGTCGACATCCTGTATGTTGTGCGCAGTGGATCCATGAAGAGGTCGGAGAACGTAAATGCGGCAACCCCCACCTGGACGGCCTGCACCCTTCCGGGAGGCAGCACCCCTTCCGACCTGGAGGCGCATCCCACCAATGCCAGTATCGTATATGCTTCCGCCGGTAATAAGATCTACAAATCCTCCGACAAAGGAGCAACCTGGACAAACATCTCCGGAACGCTGCCTGCGGTTACCTATAACTGCCTGGTTTATGATAAGAACAGCAACGAAGGTCTCTATGTCGGAAACAAGACCAATGTATTTTACAAAGATGCGACCCTCACCGACTGGGTTGCTTTCAGTACCGGACTGCCCCCTGTTGACATCCGGGAACTGGAGATCTTCTACGATGCAGGCAACCCGGCAAACAACAGGCTGAAGGCAGCCACCTATGGAAGAGGTCTCTGGCAGTCGGATCTGTACAATGTATTCGCCGTAACCCCGTCGAACCAGAATGTGGCCTATACTGCCGGTTCTACCACTTTTAATGTGACCGCCAATGCAACCACCTCCTGGACAGTGACAAGCAATGCCACCTGGTGTACCGCAACGGGCGGTGGTACCGGCAACGGGACCATTACCGCCAATTATACCGAAAATCCATCCGTCACTCCACGTATTGCAACCATCACGGCAACACCAAGCGGCGGACTGCTGGCGCAAACGGTTACTGTAACCCAGGCAGAAGCGCCTCCAGCACTTACCGTCATGCCACCCAACCAGAGTGTTCCCGCACCTGCCGGGACTACAACTTTCAATGTGACCTCGAACACCGACTGGACTGTCGTGAGCAATGCCACCTGGTGTACCGTTACCACTTCGGGGACAGGAAATGGCGTGATCACTGCCAACTATTCAGAAAATATTTCTGTAACCCAGCGCATAGCAACAGTTACTGTCACCGTAACCGGACTGGCCCCTGTGGCTGTTACAGTTACACAGGATGGAGCTGCCCCAACGCTGGGCGTGGTGCCACCCAACCAGGATGTTCCCGCTCCTGCCGGCAACACATCCTTCAACGTGACCTCGAATACAAACTGGTCGGCTGTGAGTGATGCCGGCTGGTGCACGGTTACAGGTTCCGGTTCGGGAAATGGTATGCTTTCCGCCGATTATCTGGAAAACCTGACTGTTCTCCAGCGAATCGCACATATTACTGTCACTGTTAGCGGCATTCCCCCGGTTGTGGTGACCGTTACCCAGTCGGGTGCAACACCGATGATTGCAGTGGCTCCGTTAAACCGCACTGTTTCTCCGATGCCGGGTACCACCGACTTTTCGGTATCGTCAAATACCGACTGGACCGCAACATCCGATTCGGCGTGGTGTGTTGTTACTCCGGGCGGAAGCGGCAACGGGACGATTGTGGCAAACTATTCC